>JASHOK010000044.1 GCA_030041175.1 Thermoplasmata archaeon
GACCTCAGTGCCACCGAGCCTTCCGATAGCTTAGTGGGCGATCCGTGTCAACCTCAGGCTCCAACGGCCTCGTGTTGAGTCGCCTTCGAAGTGACGCCGCCAGCCTCTGTCAGCGTCGCAACCTCTTCCGAAGGGGAGGGAGCTCCTCGGACGCGATGGTCCAGACCCTTTCAGGTTCAAGCTTCGGGTACTGATGAATCGCGAAGTCACGGAAGGCTGCAAGCCCCTTCCACGGAACGTCAGGGTACCGCCCCCGGGTTCGGGAGCTGATCTGCTTCGCCGCTTCTCCGATCACCTCGAGATTCCTGATCGTAGCCTCTTGGAGAACCCACGACGCCAGGAATTCCGACTTGCCATGCCTAACAACCTCCTCATTGCGCTCGAGGCGCTCCAAGATGTCCGCCAGCCGGGCTTCGTCGCTCACAGGGGAGTCGCCTCGAACAGTACCTGCGGGCGGAACAACCAGTGCAGCTCCTCGTCCGTCACCACGTCTACCCTCCGGTGAAGAAGGACTTCGAGATCGGACTTGAGCTCGATCTGGCTGAGCAGAGTGGCACGCGGAGTCGCCGCGACGAGGAGATCCACGTCACTCGTCCGAGTAGCGTCGTCTCTGCGGACCGAACCAAAAATGCGGATGTGCTCGAAGCCTCGCTTGCGAGCCATGTCCAGGACCGTCGACCTCTGGCGTTGGACAGACCTACGCAGCGCCGGACGACGTCCCAGGCGAAGGGGCTGGATGACTGGCGTGTCCCAGTGCCTTGACTTGCAGCGGGCACACATGCTCGGAGGCCCGCCCCGGACTGGCCTCCAGACATAGCCGCACCGGTAGCACCCGCGCAGCCCTCCGCCAAGATTCGGCATGCGGAACTGAATCGAGGTTGAGGTAAAAGGATTTACTCCATCCTCCAGGCCGCATCCTCCCAGCTCCTGGTCGCTCGGTCCGTCGTGGCAGCGACTCCGATCCCGATCCCGGCGCTCCGCCTTCCGCTGCGAGCAACCGGTCACATCGAAGGGCGTTGCGTCACGCACCTCGGGCCCACCCTGAAATACCAGCGATGGTGTACACTCAGTACCCCGGTCGCCGGCCGGGCGAACCAGACCAAGATGCCCAAGAAGGCGAAGAAGGCAAAGAAGCACTGACCTGAGTAAGGTCCCTGCTTCGGTGTATGTGACACCGGGGGGATTGCATGCGCGAACCTCCCTCCCCGCTCCGGCGAGCGGGGGATGTTCTCGGATCCCCCCACCCCTCCACTGATGATGGCCCGAGACGTCAACAGGTGCTCGGGGACGGGCTTAGGGGCCGTCGGTCCAGATTAGTCAGGACCCTTCTCGTCGCGGAGAATCCGAGAGGCCTTGTTGAGCTCGATCTGGGCCACGCCGTACCGGCCCAGGTGGAGCATGTCAATCGCCCGTTGTACGTGCTCGGTCCCAAGCTCCAGACGGTCGCTGCTCGGAGGAAGCTTACGGAAGTCTGCCAGAAGTTCGTGGATCATCTCGCGGATACGGCGCTCGACGACGGTCGCCGAGGGAAGGTCGCTCTCGGCGGCCGGCTCAGCGATCTCCGGACCGAGCCAGGCATCTGCCGGGTCGGCCTCGTTGGGGGCCGGCAGCGGCGGTTGGGGAGCCGCTTCGACTTCGGCCGGGGGAGGAGCTTTGACTGCGGGGGCAGGTGAAGGGGCCGGAGCAGACGGCGTGGGGGGAGACACGGGTTCGGGAGGCTCCGGGCGTATCGGCGACGGCGGCGGCAGGTCCAGGGGCAGCGCCGGTAGGACCTCCGGGGCCCGAGGGGCGTACGCGCCGGAACGGCTGACGTCCACGGGACCGCCTTCGAACCCGAAGACGTAGCTCTGAGGCCCGTCGGCGACGTAGAAGAGGTGGCCGTCCACGCCTCCTTCTCCGCCACGAAGTCGCAAGATCGGGCGGCCGAGGAGCTCGGCGGCCCGGAGCAGATCCTCCCAGCGGCTCACATCGATCCGGCGCGAGCTGGTCGGTGGCGTGGGCGTATCGACGATCGCGAGCGCCCACGGATGAACGACGTCGTCGACCGATCGTCGTCGGTCGCTGGAGCGGGCGGGGTCGGTGACCATAGCTACCAGCACGAGGGCGGCGGCCATGCGTCCCGGAGGCATGCCAGCTTCCCGAATCCCGAACCTCCCCTTATGGTATTCGTCCCGACGGGGCAGAGGGTTATCCTTCGGGCCCGGCGCCGAGGCGCTTGGTGGAGACCTGGCACCCCCGCTCCCGAGCCCATCCGCTCCTCCGCCACGGATGCGCGGCGGAACGAATCGGCTTCGCTCGAAAGCGATATCCTCGCCCTCGCCTCGGCGCCGCTGTGGCAGATTTTGACGTCGTAATCCTCGGCGCCGGGCACAACGGGCTCACGTGCGGCGCTTACCTGGCGCGCGCCGGCCTCAAGGTCTGCGTGTTGGAGCGCCGGCCGATCGTCGGCGGGGCAACCATCACGGAGGAGCTGTGGCCGGGCATCCGGGTCTCGCGAGCCAGCTACGTGCCGGGCATGATGGATAAGATCGTCCGGGACCTCGAGCTGGTCCGGCACGGACTCGAGCTCCATCCAGTCGATCCCCAGAACTTCGCGCCGTTCCCGAGCGACCGATACCTGTTCACCTACCTCTCGGACGAGAAGATTCAGCAACAGCTCTCGAAGTTCTCGGCCAAGGATGCCGCGATGTTCCCGCGATTCTCTCAGTTCCTTCACCAGTTTGTCGAGACGGTCGAGCCCCTGCTGCTCACTCCGCCGCCTGAACTCAACGACCTCCTGAGTTTCTTCGAGGGCACCGCGTTCGAGGAAGTGGCCCGGCAGATCCTGCTGACCAGCTGCGCCGACCTCCTGAAGGAGACCTTCGAGTCCGACGAGGTCCGCGCCGCCTTCGCCATGAACGGCGTCCTCAACACCAGCATGGGCCCGGACACGATCGGCACTTCGTACATCCTCGCGATGGCGCTCGGGAAGCGCGGGTACAACTACGCCGTCGGGGGCACGGGAGCCGTCTCGAAGGCCCTCGCCGCCTCCTTCGTGGCGTCGGGCGGAACGATCCGCACCGATGCCGCAGTCCGGCAGGTCGTCGTCGCGAAGGGCCGGGCGACCGGCGTCGAGCTCGCGAACGGATCGAAGGTCACCGGCCGGGTCATCGTGTCGAACGCGGACCCGAAGCGGACGTTCCTCGACCTGCTGCCGCCGGATACGCTAGACGCCGACTTTGTCCGGCGGGTCTCGGCGCTCCGAGCCTACGGGACTTCCCTGAAGCTCAATATCGCGATGCGGGGTCCCCTCGACTTCAAAGCGCTCCCCGGACAGCAGATAGGACCGCAGCACCAGGCCCTGACGGACGTCGGCCCCTCGCTCGACTACATCCAGAAGGCGTATGACGCCGCGAAGTGGGGCCGGCTCCCGGAGGAGCCTCCCCTCAGCATCTTCTGCCAGACCGCCTGGGACTCGACGATGGCGCCGCCCGGCGTCCACACCTTGAGCATCATCGCGAAGTACAACCCCTATGTGCTGACGAAGGGCAACTGGGTCGACCTCAAGGACCAGGCGGTGGACAACGCGCTCCGCGTGCTGGAGAGCTACGCGCCCGGAACCCGCGACCGGATCCTGCACATGGACGTCCTCACGCCGCTGGATCTCGAGCGTCTGATCGGTTTCACCGAGGGGAACGTAACGCATCTCGACCAGACGCTCAACCAGATGCTTTCGTTCCGCCCCCTCCTCGGCTGGGCTCACTATCGCACCCCCGTGGACGGCCTCTACCTCTGCGG
>JASHOK010000045.1 GCA_030041175.1 Thermoplasmata archaeon
TGGATCCGCATCGGCCCGCACCGAAACCGGTGCCTGAAGTGACCCCCGTGGGGCCAGTCGGAATAACGCTTTCTCGAGACGGCCCACGGTCCGCCGAGCCCCCGGCGGGGACCTAGGACGGCGACGGACGGAGGGTGGTCCGCATCAGCGCGTTGCTGCGGCCGAACGGCCGCACGAGCTCGAACCCCTCCCGACGAAACATGCCGACCGTTCCGAACCAGACCGCTACCGCATTCGGACGCGTTACCGGATAGGCCTCCACGACGCCTCCGCCCCGACGGCGGATCGCGCCGAGCGCCGCGTGGAGGGCGTACTGGGCGACTCCGACCCGGCGCGAGGGACGATCGACAAAGAAACACGTGATCCGCCAGGTGGGAGGTGGGGCCAGGTCGGCGGCGAGGGAACGGTAGTTCCGCCCCCGCTCGATCCGCGGCAGGTCCTCCCTCCGACCGAACTGGCACCATCCGACCGGTTCGCCATCTCGGTAGACCAGCACTCCGTCCGCATGCCCGCGGAAGAGGAGCTCGCGATGGTCACGCCGATTGGATTCCTGCCGCTCGGTGCTCTCGAGCGGGCCGTTGGGCCCCTCCCGATGGTAGAACATGCACCAGCAGCCGGCTTGCACGCCCCGGTTCCTCCGGAACAGTTGCTCGAAATCCGGCCAGCGAGCCGGGGAGAAGTCCTGCGCACTCCATCCGCCGGAGCGGCTCGTCTCGGTCGCGGACGCACGGGTGCCCCGGGTTTCGGGCCCCCGCGCCGACGGTGTGGGACGCGTGGGGCTCATGGGGTGGGGCCCGAGACCACCCCGGAGAGCGCCGTTTGAAATGCCGCCGGCTGGGAGAGGTTCACGAGATGATCCGCGCCCGGGATCACCGAAAGACGAGCCCCGGGGATGGCGCCGGCGATCCGCCGAGCGAAGACCGGGGAGGACGGGTTGTCCCGGTCCCCGACTATCACGGTGGTGGGTACACGCAGCGAGCCGAGCTTCGGCGCCGCCGGCGTTGCCCGGGCCCGGTTCTGAGTCGGACTGGCAAACACTTCCGTCGCATTTTCCTCGACCATCTTCCGGAAGAGCTCGAGCGCGGGCCCCTGGAGCTCGGAACACCAGAGCTGACGCAGCAGGTCGGCCGCCCGGCCCCGCTCGCCGCGCGTCCACGCCTGGGAGATTTCCTGGGACTTCTGATCGTCATAGTCGAGCGCAGACTGTTCCTCCGGCCCGAACGGGGGCAGGATGCCTCCGGAGAGGCCCGGTGCGGCCAGCAGCAGCGCGCTCACATCTCCGGGATGCTCGAGGGCATAATCGACGGCGATCCCACCGCCGGCGCTGGACCCTACGAGCGTCACCGGCGAGAGGCGGAGGTCGGAGACGAGCGCATGCACGTCGGCGACATTCGAGAACGCTTCGGTCGTGGCTCCCGATCCACCGAAGCCGCGCAGGTCGAACCGCACTGCTCGATGGTCCTTGGCCATCTGCGCGAACTCCTGATTCCACATTCGCCGATCGGCGATGACCGAGTGGAGGAACACTACCGAATTACCCTCCCCACGGGAGTCGTACTGGAGCTCGCCGCCCGGAACCGCCAGAGATCCGGTCCAGGACTCAGGACCCTTGTTACGCGCTTTTGGCGTCATGACGAGCGGTACCCGCCTTTGCTGGTGTCAAGCCCCGTCCCAGGTCGTGAAACGGTGCCACCTGGCACGGCCCCGGGCCTCGATGAGGACGAGCCTGCCCGGTTCCTGCCGTGGGAATCGTTCCTTGCCCGGCGTGGTGGGCGGTCAAGGACGCGCCGAGCCCGTGCGGTCGGGAGTGGGGAGAGCGGCTCGCCCGCGGCCCGGCCTAGGCTTGCCCCGCAAAGTTCCGGATGGCCTCGGCATCGTCGTTATACGCCCGCTCCCAGGCTCCGCGCACCGTTGGCTCGAGCTGCGATTCGGGCACGAGCTTCGAGTGCATATCTCCAAAGACGGAAACCTCGGTCTTGTCGCCCTTCGGTGTGTAGACGGTAAACACGCGCGAGCCGGCGAGCGGGCCCTCGATGGCCTCGGATGCCATGCCGAGTGGCGGGAAGAGAGTGATCCGGTTCGCCACCTTGACCCAGTTCCCGTTCATGTTCTGCTCCCACGACACAACGAAGGAGGTGTCGGAGGTGGGCGAGACGGAGCGGTTGCGTTGTCCCTTGTGCGACGTGCCGTGGGCGTCGGGGCTCTGCAGGAACCTCCACACGACTTCGATCGGAGCGTCGAAGAGGCTCCCTTCCTGGTCGGAAATCCGTGTCATGCACGCCGGAGGGCCGAGGAGTAGATGAGCTGCTCCGGGGCCGTACTTCGGCCACCCGAAACGCCCGAGCCGCTCTATAGGAGGGTCCAAATTCACTCGCCGCCGCCGCGCTCGAAGGCCGCCTACCGGTAGCTGGAAGCTCTAAGGACCCGGCACCCATCGTCGTCGCATGCGTTCCGGCCCACGGGCCGCCGGGGAATCTGATCGGCTGCCGCGGGGCCGTCGGCCGTCGACGGCGGGCGTTGGCCCACGACTTCCGTCCCAGCCGTACTCTCGCTTCGTGATTGTCCGCGTTCGAGCAATCCCTCGCGGACGCGTCGCGACGTATGGGGATGTGGATCCTCGGGCACCGCGTCAGGTCGGTCAGGTCCTGGCGACCTCGGACGCCGACATGCCGTGGCATCGGGTCGTCCGCGCCGACGGGACACTTCCGATCGGACGTCCGCAGTATCGCCGGCTCCGACGCGAGGGAGTCCCCTTTCACGGAGGTCGGGTCGTCATGCGCCTCGCGCGGTACCTACGGCTCCGTTCGGCCGGACCTCCACGCCCGGGGAGGGCGACGTGACGAGACGGTGCGCGTGGGCTACGGGCCCGGACGAGCTCCTGCGCCGGTACCACGATGAGGAGTGGGGCGTGCCCGGGCATTCCGACCGACGACACTTCGAATTCCTCGTGCTCGAGGGTGCGCAGGCGGGACTGAGCTGGACAACGATCCTCCACCGCCGGGCGAACTATTCCCGCGCTTTTGCGGCGTTCGACCCCGCAAGGGTCGCCCGTTTCACGCCGGCCCGGGTACGGACCCTCCTCCACGACCCGGGCATCATCCGTAATCGACAGAAGATCGAATCTGCGGTCCGGAATGCCCGGGCCTTCCTCGGCATCCAACAAGAATTCGGAAGCTTCGACGCCTACGTCCAGACGTACGCCGCCGGCACTGGGCGGCGGCCGGCGCCGCGTACTCTCGCCGACGTTCCGGCCTACTCTCCCGAGTCGGTCGCTCTCAGCCGGGAGCTCCGCCGCCGCGGCTTCGGATTCGTCGGCCCCACGATTGTCTACGCCTACATGCAGGCCGTCGGTCTGGTGAACGATCACGTGGTGGGCTGCTTCCGCCGCCGGGCGCTGATGTCGAGGGGATCGGGAAGCCCTGCCGCCCGGTCCGGACGACCCGACCGCCGGAGTTCGACTCCGTCCTCCCGGCGGCGACCAACGCGAAGTTAGTGGCCGACGGATGGAATGGGTTTCCGGGCCGCGATGCGCTCGAGACGGAAGCGGCGCTCGGACTGCTCGACCTGGAACCCTTGCTCGCTCAGCCAGGCCCGGATGGCGTCGCGGTGCAGGAACTCCTCGTACACGAGGAGCCCGCCCGGCCGCAGCACCCGGTTCACCTCGACCAGGGCCTTCCGGACGGCCGAAAAGTCATGGTGGTCCTCGCCGGCGTGATGCAGCGTCACAAACGCCAGCACGACATCGAGCGTGGCGTCCGGGTAGGGAAGCTCAAGCATACTGGCCCGCGCGAGGTGGAGTTCGGGCGGAGCGCCCGATGGGAAGCGACGGGCGAGGACCCGACGGGCCGCGGAGAGTTGATCCGGGTCTACATCCGTCGCCTGATAGGCTGCGGGCCGGAACTGGGCCACGAACTCTGCCGCGAAGACGGCGTTGCCGCACCCGAGTTCGAGACACTGCGCCGACACCGGGATTCGGACGTGCCGCAGAATCCAGGCAAACCGGCGGTGGGACCGGCGGCGAGCCGAGAGGTTGACAAAGAAACGCGAGAGCGCGTTCATCTCGGTCATCGGGGGTCGGCACCCTCACGGGCCGGGCTTCAATAGTCCGGCGGACGGAGAACCGGAAAACCGGGGCTGTACAGAACTACAAGTGTGCGCCGGACATTGCGGGGGGTGAGCCGACATGCCGATGCACAGGCTCACACGGGGGCGGCGGGCCGGCGTCGTACTGGATGTGTTTCTGGTCGCGGCCTTGTTGCTGCTCGGCGCTTTCGCTCTGGACGCCGCCGGGATCACCCTTTCCCAGATCCTGCACGGCGCGGGGAATTTCTTCGGGCTCTAGCGCGCCCGCGGAACGCCTGGAGACCGGGCGCCCGCATCCGGCCCGCCCGCACCAGCGCACGGGCGATCGCCGCGTTGGAGGGACTCCATCGACTGCCCCCCCGACGCGGCGTGTATCGATTTGCGTAGCTGACGGAGTCCAGGGAGCGCACCTGGCTATCGACCCATCCGAAGCAGAGGGCCTCCTGCACGGCCTCCAGATAGGTGACTCCCGACCGACCCACGCCTTTCCTCCAGTAGCCGATCCATACCTCCTGCACGGTGTCGTGATGGGCCTCGAACCAGGCCCGGAGCTCCTGACGGTCGGCGAAGAAGCGAACCCGTGCGGGTCGCGCCTCGGACATAGCTCCGGCGACCCCAGGGACGCCTTCAGTCCTGCGGGCAGCTGCGCGGTCCGGCACTAACCTCTCGTGACTCTAGTCCTTAAACGGGGTAGCCAGTCCGTTGACCATGAGCGCCACCGAGTATCCCGGGGAGAGTCCCTTCGGTTTCCAATACAGCTTCTTCGGCCGCGTTCGCCGACGAATCCTGGTGTCGGTCGCCGCGGCTACGGCCTGGATCAGCTTCACGCTGCTCTACGTGGCGTTCTGGGCGGCGCACTTCAGCGTCTTCCAGGACATCGTGATCGTCTTCGTTTCGCTGCTGGTACTCGCGGCTGTGATCGTGGGTTCCTGGGTCACGCTGGGCATCGGCTTCTTCCACGACTGGTTCGAGTAGGGCTCGTCGCCGAGACCGCCAATCCGTTTCCGGCGGAGGCACCTGCCGAACCTCCTCCGGGTCGCGTCCGTTCGCGCGACCGACCGCAGTGCCACCCATTTATCTATCGAGCTCCTCTGCCGCGGGGAAGGCGAATGTCGGCCGCTCCGGGACCGGTGGACGCTCAGACCGTACTGCGATCGGTGCCCCTGTTCTCGAGTCTGAGCAAGTCCCAGATCCGCACGATGGCCACGACCGCCAAGGAGCGTTCGTACCGGGATGGCGACACCATCGTCAAGCAGGGGGAGAAGGGCATCGGCTTCTACCTCATTCTGGGCGGCCGGGCCCGCGTGGAAAAGGCGGGCCAGAAGCTCGCCGACCTCGGGCCGGGACAGTTCTTTGGGGAGATGGCGCTCCTCGACGAGCTGCCTCGGACGGCCGACGTCAAAGCCCAGGGCGCCGTCAAGTGTCTCGTGCTCTCACCGTGGGAGTTCTGGGCCGCGGTGGGCAACGAACCGGAAGTGCTCCGGACCCTCCTGAAGGAAACGGTCCGACGGCTGCGGTCGGGTGCTGCCGGTCTCAGCGAGTAGTTTGCTCGTCCCGGCACGCTAGCGATTGATCTCCACCAGAATGACCCAGGTCTCGAGGATGGTCACCAGGAAGGTGACCACCATGGCGGCCGGGAACCAGTAGAGCCCCCAGGGGTTTCCCACGACCAGCAGCACGCCGCCCCCGACGAACAAGGCACACGGGACCTGCAGCTGGGCCGTGTGGCTGCCGAGAGACAGCCGTCGGGGTCGATCGACGACCGCCCAGTTCCGGAGCTCGATGCCGTTGAGGCCGAGCCAGAGGGGCACTGCGATGGCGAGAACCACGATGCCGGCGAGGAGCCCGGACTCTCCCGGAACCAGCAGGACCGAAGCGATCGCGAGCACGGCAACGAGGAGGACCAGGGCCTGCAGCGCTCGGTTGGCAATCAGCGGTAGGGAGATGATCCGCTGGAGGTTGATGGATACGCCCACGAATAAGAGGCCCGCGAGGGCCGCGGAAGCGCCGACCTCCGCCGCGAAGAATGCGTCCCACGTCGTCGGAGGTCGCCCCCGAGCCGGCAACGCGAACCGCATATCACCGTTTTTCGGAGGATGCGCGGACCGGCTCTCCAGCCCCGGCTGCCCCCTGAGGGCGGCGGTCGCGTGGGGTCGCCCCGACCCGCCAACGAAACTGCCTTACCTCGAGAGTACGTATCCGGTACGAGAGGAGGAAGCCCATGCGCTTCCAGCTCCGCGCCTCCGTTAGCACCGCCAACCCCCAGGCAGTGCGGCCCGTCCTCGTGGAGCGGCTTCCGGGCGCTACGGTGACGTTCACGGTAGACCCGAGCGAGCTCGTGGTCCGAGCCGAGGTAGAGGGCTCCGATGCTCGAACCCTGAACCGGGAGTTGCTGAACGACCTTCGCCGCGTGGAACGCAAGACCCGCCTGCGTGCCGAATGGTCGGCCGAAGGGAGCACGGAGCGGTTTTTCGACTACGTGCCCAAGGGGAGGCGGCCCGGAACCGGCGCCGCGCCTTAGGCGTCCGTTTCGGACTTGAGCTCGCCGCGCAGGAGCCCGAATCGAAGCTCGTCCACCCACCCTCGTGATACCCGCTCCGACTGCCGGGAGCGCCCCTCGCGGTGGAAGCCGGCCTTTTCCAAGACCCGGGCCGAGGCGGCGTTCCCGTCGAGGACCAGCGCCTCGATCCGGTGCAGACGCATCGACCGGAAGCCATATCCGCAGGCGAGTCGCACGGCCTCGGTAGCCCAGCCCTGACCCCATTCCGATCGACGGATCCAATAGCCGAGCTCGGCGTCACGCGTCTCTCGCGACCAATGAAAGAGCCGAATCTGTCCGACCGCCTTCGGTTCCGCCCGAGGAACGATGACGAATGCCACGCCATTTCCCCGTTGCTGGTCGTCGAGCACCCGGCGTACGAATTGTCCGCCGGACTCCCGCCGTACTACCGGGGGAAGGAACCGGGTCACTCGCCGATCGCGGAGGATCCGGTCGAGGGCATCCGCGTCGGAGCGGGCCATCGGGCGGAGTGCGATCCGCTGACCTCGGAGCCGCGTACCCCGCATGCGCTACGACCCGGCCATCCACTCAGGACGGCGCCGGTGCCGGGGGGAAGTCGTAACGTACCAGCTGGATCACCCGTCTTAGACCCCGAGACAGTGTCGCCAGCGAATAGAGAATCCGCCGCCCCCACGGGTGGTACGGGGATCGTAAGAGCGAGACGACTTCGACCCGCCGGAGCCGTGGGTCGAGGGCGTCGAGCGCCGCCAGGTCGTCCACCGCGAATCGGAGACGGGCGGTGGTACGGTTCCCCAGATGCGCGTTCCCCTGGGCCAACGCGGCCGAACTCATGGTATCGAATACGAGCTCTCCCTCCCGAAAGTGCGCCGTGAGTCGGCGGAAGAGCGACTGAACCTCCGCCGGCTCCAGGTACTCGAAGACGCCGTCCCCGACGACCAGGACCGGCCGGTCCGGCGGTAGGGTCTCGAGCCAGCCGGCCTGCGTCAGCGAAGCTCCGACCATCCGGTATCCCGGACGCTCCTCGTAAAACCGCCGACGAACGTCGATGACCTCGGGGAAGTCCAGGTCAATCCAGAGCGTACTCGAGGAGGGCCCGATTCGAAGGACCCGGGAGTCTAGGCCGCATCCGAGATTGAGCACCAGTGCGGCTGGATGTGCGGTCAGAAACCGGCGGACCCACTCGTCGAGGTGCCGGGCCCGAACGACGAGCAGCCGCCGGCTCCCGGACCCGGTGAGCCGCTCGAAGTCGAAGGATATCGCGCGGACGAGTTCGTCCGCCTTCCGATCGTTGAGCACCGGACGGCGCTCTCGGGCATCCAGCGCCTTGGCGTACAGCGGGATGAAGAGCGTCTCCTGCACTCCCGTGAGATGGAGCTCTTCCCCCGCACTGCCGGCCATCGGATCTCCCAGGCCCGGGGAGCGTGGCGGTCCCCATGAGCCCCGCGGTTCCCAGCAGTGAACCGGGCGCGCGGTCCGAGCTATAAGGAGGTCGAGGTACCCCCGGCGATGGCCGCACCACGTTCCGGGTCGCGCTCCCGCGCCCGGCCGCGGAAACCCTCCACCGCCCGGACCGCCAGGCCCACGCGACCCGAACGGATCCCGGCCGTTCCGTCGCCCTTCCAGATCGTCCGGGAGCTCGGCCCCGGAAACTACCCGCTGTCGACAGTCTTTCCGGGCTTTGTAGAGGCTCCGCCGTTCCCGAGGTATCCGGGCTCCCCGGAGCGAGTGCGCGCCCTCGCTGACGGGACTTCGGTCCAGGTCATCCCGGACGACACCTGGATGTACGTGGCCCCTCGGGTTCCCCCGCCCTTTGCCGAGGCGGTCGGCTGGAAACCGTTCACCAGTCCGGCCAACTGCATCGTCGTTGGGCGCAAGCACCTGGCCACGAGCCCGGCCATGACCCTCTACCTCGACATCTATCACGAATTCTTCCACATCCTCCAGCGCGAGGCCGGCCGGGAGCTCTGGGACATCTCGCACGGCTACGTGGACAGCCCGACCGAGCTCGAGGCCTACGGGTTCTCGGTCGCCGAGGCCCGCCGATTGCGAGTCTCGGACGGCTTTCTCCGGAAATACCTCGAGGTCGACTGGATCAGCCGGTCCGAGCACCAACAGCTGCTGCGTAACCTCGGGGTGCCGGCGTCGGACGGAGAGCGGCCCGCCCGGGGTCGACGCAAAACGTAGCGCCATTTACTACAGTTCTGTAATGTATGGTCCTGAACTAAAGTCTCCGTGGTGTCCAGCCTCGTGCCTCCCGGTCAAGCGGCCCGCCCCGACCGCCGGTGGACGCTGACCTCCGGAACCCCCTTCGAGAGCCTGGCGGCCAGCATTCGTCTCATGCGACGGCAGCTGGCCGACCGGCTCGCCTCGGAGGGCATCTCCACGACCGACGTCTGGGCACTCTCCGGCATCCGGGAAGGCCTCACCAGCCCCACGGCCCTCGGCCGGAGCCTCGCCTTCACCCCCGCCGGGATGACCCAGCTGCTCGATCGCCTGGAGAGCCACCGGTTGATCGAGCGACACCGGGACCCCGCGGATCGGCGGGCGACGCTGTTGGCCCTCACCAGCCATGGCCGGGAGGTCCAGCGTCGCGCCCAAGTTCGCTGCGCGGAGTTCCTGGAGAACGTGGCGAAGGAACTGACGCCCGGCGGCCGCGCCGCCCTGGAGCGGCTGTCCCGCGAGCTGGATCTGGCCCTGGCCCGCAAGCCCGCCGCCTAGACTAGGAGGGAATCGATGGTCGCGTACAAGTGGACCGTTCTCTCGAACACGACGATGGGCGGGCTCCTCGCCTCGCTCGACGGGACCATCCTCCTGATCGCCATGCCGGTCGTGCTCCGGGGCATCGGGGTCGACCCGTTCCTACCGGGCAGCTTCCCGATCCTGATCTGGCTCCTGCTCGGCTACGGCATCGTTACCGCGACGTTGCTCGTCACCGTGGGCCGGCTGTCCGACATGTTCGGCCGGGCCCGGATGTACAACATGGGGTTCGCGATCTTCTCGACCGGTTCGGTCTTCCTCTTCCTCGACCCCTGGAGTGGTGCGACCGGCGCCTGGGCTCTCGTCGGCTTCCGGCTGATCCAGGCCCTGGGGGCGTCGTTCCTCTTCGCAAACTCGGCGGCCCTCATCACCGACGCATTTCCGCCGAGTGAGCGCGGGAAGGCCATCGGGATCAACCAGATCGCCTTCATCGGAGGCTCGCTGGTCGGCCTCGTGGTCGGCGGCGTGCTCGCGAGCATCCCCACGCTCCATCTGGGGCCGCTGGTGCTGCCGACCTGGCGCCTGATCTTCCTCGTCAGCGTTCCGATCGGCGTAGCCGGAACGATCTGGGCCTACGCGAAGCTGAAGGAGATCTCGGTCCGGAAAGCGAACCAGCAGATCGACTACGTCGGGAACAGCCTGTTCGCCCTGGGCCTGACCCTGTTGCTGGTGGGCACCACATACGGGCTTCTGCCCTACCGGTCCTCGAGCATGGGGTGGGGCGACCCGTGGGTGATCGGAGCGATCGCAGGGGGTATCGGGCTCCTGCTCACGTTCCTGTGGGTCGAGACCCGGGTCCCGGACCCGATGTTCCGGCTGAGCCTCTTCCGGGTGCGTGCCTTCGCCGCCGGGAACTTCACGTCGCTCCTGGGCTCCTTGGCCCGGGGCGGGATGATGCTCCTGCTGGTGCTCTGGTTCCAGGGCATCTGGCTCCCACTGCACGGCTACTCGTTTGCCGAGACGCCGTTCTGGGCCGGCGTGCTGATGATGCCGATGATCGCCGGCTTCCTCGTGGCCGGGCCGGTCAGCGGATGGCTCTCGGACACCCGGGGGCCGAAGCTGCTCGCGACCACGGGGCTGGTCGTCGCGGCCGCGACCTTCTTCGGGCTGGCACTGCTGCCCACGAACTTCGCCTACTGGGAAATGGGCCTGCTGCTGTTCGTCCAGGGCTGTGGGATGGGCATGTTCGCGGCACCGAATGCGGCTGCCGTGATGAACTCGGTCCCGGCCGAGAACCGGGGGGCGGCCTCGGGCATGCTCGCGACCCTGCAGAACACCGGCCAGCAGGTCTCCCTCGCGATCTTCTTCACCATCGTCATCGTCGGACTCGCCGGCGGCCTCGGGAGCTCGGTCCACGCCGCGCTCGGCGCGGCCAAGGTCGGCTCACCCGACACCGAGATCCTGGGCGGCATTGTCGCGTCCAACCCGACCGGTGCGCTGTTCGGCGCGTTCCTTGGAGAGAACCCGATGGGCGTGCTGCTCCAGGGCGCCGCACTGGTGCCGGGCTGGACGCCCTTAGCGCCGGCGGTACAGGCCCAGCTCCTGGCCCCGCACTTCTTCGCGTCGGCGATCGCACCCGCGTTCTCGAGCGCCCTCTCCTCGGCCTTCCTGTTCGCGGGCATCGTGACCTCGGTGGGAGCGGTCATCTCGGCGCTGCGCGGGGAGCGCTTCATCTACGGAGAGCACCCGGTACGCACGCCGCGGCCGGCCCAGACGACGGTCGCCACTCCCTCGGACACGATCGCGGCGGCCGCGGACCTCCAGGGCTCGCGGCCACGGTGACCCGACCGGCAGAAGGGTGGGAGCACGGGGATTTGAACCCCGATATGCGGGTCTCTCCGCGCGCTCCAGTCACTCGTCATCGGTCCGCCGAAGCGGCCCTCCGCTGACCCTATGCAAAGATCCCCTTCACGGGAGATCTGACTGGAGCCCGCTGGTCTGCCAGATTAGCCTATGCTCCCTCCCGGTGTCTCGGGAACGCTCCGGGGCTTATGGTTTGCTCCGATTCGCAGAGGCGCCGAGCGGCGGACCGACCGGCGCGAGGTCGACGCGGGCGAATCGACCCGCCGTCCACCGCCGGACGATGCGAACCGGAACCCGAGCGGCCAGCATCGGACCGGCCGTCACGAAGGTGTGAAATTCGCCGTTCTCGCCACACGGATCCACGGTCGGGGGTAGTCCGCGCAGGAACGGCCGGTCGAAGGAGTGGCCGGTCCATCGAGCCGACAGCTGCTGCCGGTCGACACAGACGATGCGGGCCTCGAGGCCGGACTCCACCATCTCGCCTGCCAGCTCGCGCGTGGGCCGCCCCCAGAGAGGGAATACTCCCCGCATCCGATGTCGGCCCACGAGCTGCTCCCGATACGCCCGGATGTCCTCGAGGAACAGGTCACCGAACACCGCGTAGCGGACCCCCTGGGACCGAAGGCGCTCGAGGACGGACCCGACGGCAGACTCGTACACCGCATTGGGCGGAAAGGGTGGGAGCTCGACGCGGAGGAGCGGTACGCCGACCGCCGCGGCCTGCCGGACCAGCAGGGACTCCCGCACCCCATGCATGGCGACCCGGCCCGTTCCTTTCTCCAGGGTCGTCAGGAGCGCAACGACTTCGAGGCGTCCCTGGCGGCGGACTTCCTGCAGGGCAAAGGCTGCGTCTTTGCCCCCGCTCCAGAAAAGTACGGCCGATGCGCGCGGGAGGCCGAGCCGTCGCGGCAGGCCTACGCCTCCGAGCCGGTCACGACCGTGCCGGGAATGCGCCACACGTCGGGCAGAACGTCGAATCCGGACGAGGGAGACCAAACCCGCAGTGGGCGCAGGCCTGAGCGCCCGCCGTTCGCCGCGCGAGCAACTCCGGGAAAATCTGCCGGAACGCGCCGTAGTACGCGAGATGTTCCGCATCGCGGATCTCGACCGCGTCCTCACGGCGGATCCGGTCTTGCTCGGCCGCCAGCATCCTCGGATCGGTCCGTGCGGCGAACCAGTGCGGCAAGCGGGTCGCCCCTGACCCCACCTCGATCGGGTCCTTCCGCCTCCAGCGGCTAGAACATTCCGGGAAGGCCCACCGGAGCACCCATTTGCCCACGGTTTGCCCGTCGCGTTGACTGACTTTGAGGCGTTTCGGAAGCCCGGTGGCATAGCGAACGACCTCCGCATCCGTGTAGGGGGCCTGTACCGTGATGCCCAGCGCCGTGCCCATGGGCATCGACGAGAATCGCATCGTCGCGGCCATCCTCCGGGAGTACTCCTCGAAATCGGCGTCGGACTTTCCCCACATGAACGAGTACCCCCCGAACAGCTCGTCGGCGGCATCGCCGGTCATCACCCGGGAGTACCCCCGGTTCGCCGCCTCTCGGAGGCCTCGGGCGATGACCAGGCTGTTGCGGATCTCCATGGGGTCGAAGGTTCGCAGCGTCCGGACCACGAAGCCCAGTTCCTCGAGGAGCTGTTCGAGCGATATGTCCACGACCGTGTGCGTCCATCCGAGATCCGAAGCCACCCGGTCGGCGTAGGGCCGGTCGGGGGCCTCGGGGGAGGTCAGGACCGTGACGGCCGCCGAGGTTCCACCGGTCGCGGCGAGCGGCGCGAGGATCGCGGTGTCCAAGCCACCGGAGAGCAACACGCAATCGGAGGGTCGGGCCGCGGCGGCCCGGATCACGAGTTCCCGAACGTCGGCCGCGGCGCGTTGCAGTTCAGGGGCCTCGTCGAGCACCGGGTCACTGGAGCCAGTCATCGGAACACCGTGCCCAGGAGGGAACCCGCTCGGGGGATGCGTGCCGCGAGATGAAGATGTCCGGCCGGCAGCCTCTTCTAGTCCTCTCGAGTCTGACGCCGGCGCCTCGGCGGTGAGAGGTCCGCGATGAACATCGTCTCGTTCTTGCCCGCGGCCACCGAGATGACGTACGCCCTCGACCTCGGGGCCGACCTTCGGGCGGTGTCGCACGAGTGTGATTATCCCGTCGAAGCGCAGCAAAAACCCGTGGTGGTCCGACTCGCGGTCGAGCTCGCGGGCCTGTCTCCCCGAGAAATTGACGAACGGGTGACGCGCCAGCTGCACGAGAAGGGTACGCTCTACGAGGTCGACGAGCGGATCCTCAGCGAAGCTCACCCCGACCTCCTGCTGACGCAGAACCTCTGCCAGGTCTGCGCGCCCTCGGGGACCGAGGTGACCCGGGCCCTTGCCGGCCTCTCCCCGCCCCCGGAGATCCTCTGGATGACGCCTCGGTCGGTCGAGGGGATCTGGGACAACATCACGGACCTGGGTGCCCATGCTCGCCGGACCTCGGAGGCCGCCAGCCTGGTCGCCCGTCTTCGATCCGAGATGGCCGCCGTCCGGACCGCTACCGCTGCGTTGGATCACCGACCGAGAGTGTTCTGCATGGAGTGGGTCGACCCGGTGTTCTGTTCGGGCCACTGGGTGCCCGAGATGGTCGAGGCCGCCGGCGGTGTCGACGCGATGGCCCGGCGCGGCGAGGAATCCACCCGAGTGCCCTGGGAACAGGTCGTCCGCTTTGCGCCGGAGGTCCTGGTGGTGGCGCCGTGCGGATACCACCGGCCGCGCGCCCTCGAAGAGGCCGAGCGGCTTTGGAGCCTTCCGGGCTGGAGGTCCCTCCCCGCGGTTCGGGAGGGACGCGTGTTCGCCATCGATGCCGATGCGTATCTGTCGCGTCCGGGTCCTCGCGTGGCGGAGGGGACCCGACTGCTGGCCCACCTGTTCCACCCCGATACGGTCGACTGGAACGGCCCGCCCGATGCCTTTGCCCCGGTGCTCGGCTGAGCCGGCGCACCCGCTCGCGGCCGCAGCGGGAAGAACTTATAGTAAATCGTGTTTGCCTGAGTTACAATGTCTTTGAACACCAGCCCGCCGCCCGAGAGCGACAGCCGCCGCCGCGTCCCGGGTGCGCTCATCGTGGTCGCCATTCTCGTCATCGCGGGCATCGCCGTCGTCGGCGGCGCCGTCTACTGGGAACTGCATCCGCCGACTCACCCCATCGCGGGGCCGACGGTCACGGTCGTGGACGACCTCGGCCGGACGGTCGTGGTGTCCGAGAACCCCTCCCGCATTGTCGTCCTCGCCCCGAGCATCATGGACATCGTCTACCGGCTGGGCCTCCGCGATCGCGTGGTCGGCGTGGGCTGCGACGCGGGCATCCCGGGAGGGCTGCTCAACGAGTACAGCCCAAATCAGAGCGCGCTGTGGAACATCTCGGCGGGCCTCTGCATCAGTGATTACCCGTCGCTCGACGTGGATGAACTGCTCAACCTGAGCCCCGAGGCGGTCTTCGCGCCGACGTACACCTCGGCGGCGGCCGTCGAGGAGATTTCGGTCACCTTCGGGATCCCGGTCGTCATGCTGAATCCCACGACCCTGCAGGGCATCGTCAGCGACGTCCAGCTCGTGACGTCGATCTTCCCCGTGGTCCAAGGCAACGGCACCGCCCTCGAGGCCGCGCTCGATGACCAGCTGGTCTCCGCCGCCAACTTCGACTCCAACCTGTCCACGAACGGAAATGCGCTGCCGACCGTTCTCCTGACCTACTACTTCGACTCGGGCGGATACTACACCTACGGTCCCGACTCCTTTGGCCAGTCGCTCATCGATGCGCTCGGTGCGGTGAACGTCGCGGGGACCACCCCTCTGCTCTACTTCGAGCTCAACGGCAGCGTGGTTCTGAACGACAGCCCGGAAATCATCCTCTACGGCACGAGTTGGAACGACCCGTGGCTGGTCGAGAACGAAACGCCGGCGCAGTGGGCCTCACCGAGCTCGGGGGCGCCGTACTGGAGTCAACTCAACGGCACCAAGGTCGCGCTGGACGTCACCCTGGTCTCGGAACCGGACCCGACGCTGATCTTCGAGCTGCCGGTGCTCCTGCACATCGTCCATCCAACGCTATATCCGTCCCCGTAGGTCGGGCGCCGTGGCCGCGGGGCGGACGATCGGCCCCGATGAGTCCTCCTCGGATAGGTCGCTGGACGCGACCTTTGTGCGCCGACGGCGGCTCCGGTGGTTTGCACTCCTGGGTCTTGCGATCCTCGGGCTCGCGCTCGTCCTATTCTCTCCGCTCATCGGGCCCGTGCCGATTCCGGCCGGCGTCGTGGAGGCGATTCTGCTCCACGAGACCTTCCAGGGGCTCCTCGGCGGCTCCGCGTGCGGTGCATATCCGACGTCCGTCCGTCAGTGCACCATCTGGGCGGAGATCGTATGGCAGGCCCGAATGCCGGCCATCATCCTCGCCCTTGCCACGGGCGCCGCCCTCGGACTGTCCGGGGGCTCTCTCCAGGGCGTATTCCGCAACCCGCTCGCCGACCCCTACCTCCTGGGCCTCTCGTCCGGTGCCGCGATGGGCGCCTCGATCCTGTTCGTCTTCCAGGTGGACCTCGCCTCCGCCTACCTCGTGCTGCCGGTCTTCGCCTTCCTCGGAGGCCTGATTCCGGGCGCGGTGGTCTACCTCGCCGCCGGCCGGACCCGGGCTGTGGAAACGCTCGTGCTCACCGGTGTCGCGTTGGCGGCGCTCTTCTCGGCCTTCCTCGCGACCTTCCTGCTCATCAATCCGCTCGGGGATCTTCAGGTCAGTTTCTGGCTGCTCGGCGGGATGACCGGGGCCACGTGGAGCCGGGCCGGCATCGTCGTCGGGGCCTTGCTGATCGCGGGGGCGGTCGTCGTCCTCCGCGCACGCCAGCTGAACATCCTCCAGCTCGGGCCGGATGTTGCGTACAGTTTGGGAGTCGACGGGCGGCGGGTGGCGCGACAGCTCGTGCTCACCACGACGCTCCTCACGGCCACCGCGGTGGCGTTCACGGGGGTCATTGGGTTTGTGGGCCTCGTGTCGCCGCACATCGTCCGGAGGCTGGGCGGACCCGACTACCGATCGGTACTCCCCTTATCGGCGGCCATGGGGGCGGTGTTCTTGGCCGCCGCCTGGGACGTCGCACAGGTCGTGATCCCTTCGGTCGTGCTTCCGGTGGGGATTCCCACCTCCTTCGTCGGTGCCCCCTTCTTCGTGTACCTGCTCTACCGCCGACGGAGCCTCACGGGAGGCCCGCGCGTATGACGGCTCTCGCGACCACCGGAGCCCCGCTGTCCGTGAGCTCGCTGAGCGTCCGCCTGGGCGACAGCCGGGTCCTCCGGGAGGTCACCCTGTCGGTGGCGCCCGGTGAATTCCTCGCGGTCGCCGGCCCGAACGGCGCCGGAAAGACCACGCTGATCCGGGCGCTCCTGGGGCTCGTCCCCCGAGAATCCGGCGAGGTCCAGCTGCTCGGGGCTTCGGTCGACTCCCTCTCCATCAGCGAACGGGCCCGGCGAGTGTCCTGGATGCCTCAGGAAGAGCCCCCGGGCGACAACGTCAGCTTGCTGGACTACGTGATGTACGGCCGGTACCCGCACCTGCCGCCGTTCACCGGGGAAGGTGCGGGCGAGCGCCGCATCGCCAAGGCCGCGCTGGACGAGGTCGGACTGGGCGACCGCTGGCACTCGGGGGCGTGGGAGATCAGCGGAGGGGAACGGCAGCGCCTCCGGCTGGCACGGGTGCTGGCCCAGGATACCCCGAGCCTGCTCCTGGATGAGCCGACCGCCCATCTCGACGTGGCGCACCAGCTCGAGGTCCTCGAGCGGGTTCGGGGCCGGTGCCATCGGGAGGGCCGTGCCGCCGTCGCCGCGCTGCACGACCTCAACCTCGCGGCCCGCTTCGCGGACCGGATCGCGGTCCTTCAGCATGGTCGCCTCGTTGCCCAGGGACCCGCCCGGGCCGTGCTCTCCCCCTCCCTGCTTCAGGAGGTCTGGGGGGTGGTCGCCGATCTTCGCGAGGACCCCCGCAGCGGGGTGCCGTACCTGATCCCGCGACTGCCGACGGAGGTGGCGCGGGTCCAGTCTCCCGCCCCCGGCCTCCGCGTCCATGTCGTCGCCGGCGGCGGGAGCGGCACTCCCATCCTCCGCCAGTTGTGGGAGGACGGGTTCACCGTGACCTGCGGAGTGGTCGCCCTGTTCGACAGCGACCATACGACGGCCGAAGAGCTCGGAATCCCGGTCGCCACGGAGGTGCCGTTCGCGCCGCTCAGCCCTGCGAGCCGGGCCGAAGAACGACGTCTGCTCGATCAGGCCGATCGGATCGTGGTCGCTCCCTTCCCCGTCGGTCCGGGCAACCTCGCCAATCTCGAGGACCTGATCCCGTACGCCGCACGGGTACCCATCCTGCTCGTCGGCGAGGGCGACTGGAGCCGCCGGGACTTCACCGGGGGGGCGGCGCCTGGTCTGTGGAGTCAACTGGTCGCCGGAGGAGCCCGGGTCGTGCGAACCCCGGCGGAACTGGTGGACGCACTCCGCTCGGAGCCCCGAGAATCCGTCCCTCCCGGCTCAGGCGCCTAGACGCCGGACCGTGAGCGGAGGCGGCTGCGGCTGGTCGAAGTGCGCCAGTAGGCGGGCCAGGTCCCGTTCCAGCACGACGACCGTGCTAGCGACCCCCACCCGGGAGGCTTCGGTCGCCGAGGCCGGCACCGCATATCGGAGCACGGGCCGCGAGGCGGCTCGCTGGAGCCAGTGATACGCCTCGGCGCCGACGGCGGCGAGGAGACCATCTCCGGCCGAGCGCACGATGCGGCGGAGCCGGCCGAGTACGCGGGGGTCGAGGGCCTCGGCATCCGGAATGGTCACGATGCGCACCTCCGCCCGGTCGAGCGGGACGATTCCCTCGAGGTCGACCACGTCGACCAGCTCCCCGCGACGCGCCGTCGTGCGGGCCTTCCCGCGAGAGTCGCCGTGCCGCCCGGCACGGGCCTCCAGGACTCCGCGACGCACCTCGAGCACCACGGGCGCACCGGCCGGGATCTTGCCCGCCGCGACGGCCCGGGTCGACCGGATGATGTGGAGCCGCTCGAGCCGGTCGTCCAGGTCATCCCGGACCGAGCCCAGTGCGGCGTGGAGCCAGGCGATCCCGGCCACCGTGGGCCGGTAGCGATCCCCCCGCACCTCGGCCAGGCCCCGACGGTGCAGCTGACGGAAGATGTGCGAAGCGGCCTGCACCGTCAAGCCGAGACGCTCGGCGACCGGGCGGAGCTGGGTCACGTCCCGCGTCGCGCACTCATGCAGGAAGAGGAGCTCGGTTACGGCGCCGCTTCGGCGGAGCAGACCGAGCCCCGTGATCCGAGGAGGAGCGGGATGGGCGGGCACCAACGGAGAGGGACGCCTGCCGGTTCAAAAGGGCCTCGCCGCGCCGTCCTCGCCGGGTACGAGCACGAAAAACGGCGGACTCCCTGCCGCGGGCCGTTCGACCGGACTCCCGCGCGGACGTTCGTTCGGTCCCTGGCGCCCCTTATGCCGGGGCTCGAGCGGGGGCCCGGAGTTCGCGGCCCAGTCCGGCCTTTCGCTCGATCTCCCGGATCCGATCGCGGATGCGGGCGGCTTCCTCGAAGTCGAGGCGTTCGGCCGCGAGGCGCATCTCCTCTTCGAGATTCGCCATCAGCATCGGCAGCCGTTCCTTCCACTTCTTCCCGAGTCCGGAGGTGGACAGCTCGCCGGACTCCACCTCTTCGGAGGCGGCCAGCAGGGACCGTACCTCCTTGACGATCGTCTCGGGGACGATGCCGTGCTCCCGGTTGTAGGCCAGCTGCAGTTCTCGCCGCCGCGTGGTCTCGGTGATGGCGCGTGCCATGGATCCAGTCACACGGTCGGCGTAGAGGATCACCCGTCCGCCGACGTTCCGACTCGCTCGGCCGGCCGTCTGGATGAGCGACGTGTCGCTCCGGAGATACCCTTCCTTGTCCGCGTCGAGGATCGCCACCAGGCTGACCTCGGGCAGGTCGAGACCCTCCCGCAGCAGGTTGATGCCCACGAGAATGTCGAATCGACCGACCCGGAGGTCGCGAAGAATCTCGATCCGCTTCAGCGTCTCGACGTCGGAGTGGAGGTACCGTACCTTGAAGTTCAGGTTCGCTAGGTAGGAGGAGAGCTCCTCGGCCGTCGCCTTGGTCAGCGTCGTCACGAGGGACCGCTCCTGGCGATCGACCTGGTGCCGGAGCTCCTCGATCAGGTCGGCGATGTGGCCTTTCAAGGGGCGGACCTCGACCGGCGGGTCCACCAGGCCGGTCGGTCGGATGATCTGCTCGACCACTCCGGTGGAGTGCTTGAGCTCGAACGGGCCCGGCGTCGCCGAGACAAAGACCATCGGACCCACGTGCGACAGAAACTCCGGAAATTTGAGCGGCCGATTGTCCCGAGCGGACGGGAGACGCCACCCGAACTCGACCAGATTGTCTTTCCGGCTCCGGTCCCCCTTGTACATTCCCTGGAGCTGGGGAAGCGTGACGTGGGACTCGTCGATGAACGTCAGGAAGTCCGGCGGGAAGAAGTCGAGCAGTGTGTAGGGCGGCTCTCCGGGGGGCCGGCCGGAAAAGTACCGCGAATAGTTCTCGATGCCGCTGCAGTAGCCGGTCTCACGGATCATCTCGAGGTCGTACTCGGTGCGGCTCTTGAGGCGCTGGGCCTCGACCAGATGGCCGCCGTCGAGCAGTTCCTTGACCCGTGCGTCCTTCTCGGCGGAGATCTGGGCCAGGATCTCCTCGAGCCGCGCATCGATCGTGAGAAAGTGTGTGGCCGGGAACACCGTGAAGGACGCCACTTCCCGGATCTCCTCCTGGGACAGGTGGTCGAGCTCGTAGAGGCCCGCGATGGTGTCGCCCTCGAGCACGATCCGGTGCAGCGACTCCCCGGCACCTTGAATATCGATCGTCCCGCCGCGAACCCGGAAGCGACCGCGCTGGAATTCCGTGTCGTTGCGCGAGTACTTGAGACGGACCAGGTGGTCGAGCAGAGCCTGGCGCCCGATCTCTTCGCCGCGGCGGAGGATGAGCGTGTTCTCCCGGTACTCCTCCGGCGAGCCCAGCCCGTAGATGCAACTGACCGAGGCCACGATCAGCACGTCGCGGCGGGTGAGCAGCGCCTGGGTGGCGCGGTGCCGGAGCTTATCGATCTCCTCGTTGATCGACGCATCCTTTTCGATGTACAGGTCGATCTGAGGGACGTAGGCCTCGGGCTGGTAGTAATCGTAGTAGCTCACGAAGTATTCGACGGCGTTCTTGGGAAAGAGGGCCCGGAACTCGCTCACCAGCTGGGCGGCCAGCGTCTTGTTGTGGGAGACCACGAGCGTCGGCCGCTGGAGCTCCTGAATCACCTGCGCCATCGTGAACGTCTTCCCGGAGCCGGTGACTCCGAGAAGCGTCTCGAACCGTTCGCCCGCCTGTAGTCGACGGACTAGCTCGGCGATGGCCTTGGGCTGGTCCCCCTGCGGAGTCAGCTCGGTCTCGAGCTCGAACCGTTCGGAGGTGTCCACGGCGGCGGGCGCACGTCCGCGGAGTCCCGACCCCCGACGAGCCGGCGTCATACGGGGGTCCGGCTCCGGTAACCTCGAGGGTCGACTTCGACGCTGGTAAAGCCGAGGCGGTCGAGCACGTCTCGAAGTGGGCCGAGCGTCTCCGTGCCCTGCAGTCGGGGGACCTCCGCGGGGTCCACCTCGACCCGAGCCTGGGTCCCGCTCACCCGGACCCGTACCCGGCGGAAGCCCTGGGCCGTGAGCCACGCCTCCGCCTGGCCGACTCTGTCGAGCACGTCGAGGGTGACGGGCTGACCATGGGCTACCCTCGATGCGAGACAGGCATTCGACGGCCGGTCCCAGTTCGGCAAACCCGCCGCCTGGGCATAGGCCCGGACCTCGGACTTCGACCATCGGGCTTCGACTAGGGGATGGCGAAAGCCGTGCTCGTCCATCGCCCGGATGCCGGGCCGGTCGTCGCCGAGATCGGCGAGGTGGATCCCGTCCAGGTACGTGGCAACGGAATGCGCGTCACCCCAGTCCCGAAGCAGGCCACCCTCGTGCCGTCGACAGAAGTAACAGCGATTCGACGGATTCTCCGCGTATCTGGGATTCGAAAGCGGATTGGACGTCAAGGTCACGTGACGGATGCCGATCGCCGCTGCGACCTGGGTCGCCTCATCGACCTCGGATGCCGCAATGGCGGGCCCCGTCAGTGTGACAGCGACTGCATCGTCCGCGAGGGCTCGGTACGCCAGGGACGCCACGACGGCTGAGTCAACACCCCCCGAGAGCGCGACGAGCGACGGGCCGCCTCCGGTGAGATGACGGACGAGCTGCCCGGCGCTCCACGGGCCCGGCGCCGCCACCGGTGAAGACGCTGGAGCCATCGGGCGATTGCATCCGATGAAGGGCCATTACACTTTGCGGGGGTTGGCGAAACGCCCTTATCGGACAGCCTCGCTGCCGCCGTCGATGCAGGCGATCTCGGATGGTACCCGGTGGATGCTCCGATTGGACCAGGGGCAGGATCTCTTCCCCGCGCTCTCAACGTTCGCCCGGGATCACTCCATCCGCGCCGCCGTCGTGGTTTCCGGGGTCGGGATGCTCAAGGACGCGGTCATCGGCTACTGGAACGGTTCGGAGTACGTTCAGAAGACGCTGCCCGAGCCCCATGAGGTCGTGGGGCTGCACGGTTCTCTCGCCGAGGCGGAGGGGCCCTCGGTCCACCTCCACGTCGCGCTCGCCGCCCCGGACCACACCCTCGTGGGCGGACACCTCATGCGCGGGACCGTCTGGATCCTGAACGAGATCTTTGTAGACACCTTCCCCGGTCGAACCTGGGCCCGTCCCATGGATGAGACGCTCGGTCTCCGCAAGCTCGATCTGGAGCCGAACCGCATGGCAACGGGGTAGCGCGGTCGCGGACGAAACGGAGCCGTTTTCCCATCCGGCCGTTGCTGCCGGGCCCCCTTTCGATGACCGATCCTCCTCCACCGGACTTCTCCCGTCTCCACCCGCGACTTCAGGCGTTCCTGGAGACGAAGGGATTCCGGACTCCGACGGAAATCCAGCGACTCTCGCTGGACCTCTTGCTCGATTCGGAGCACGATGCCCTCCTCGTTGCACCGACCGGCACCGGCAAGACGGAGGCCGCGCTGCTGCCGCTGCTCTCCCGGCTGCTCGCAACACCCGGCCCGGCCACTTCGCTGCTGTACGTCAGTCCGCTCCGGGCTCTCAATCGGGATCTGGAACAGCGGCTCCTTGCGCTGGTCGCCGCTGCCGGACTGACTGCGGGCGTCCGGCACGGGGATACGCCGCAGGGCGAACGTCTGCGTCAATCCAGTCATCCCCGAGATCTCCTCATCACGACCCCGGAGACGCTCCAGCTGTTGCTGGTGGGTTCGCGGCTCCGGGAAGGACTCCGAGGTCTGACCGCCGTCGTGGTCGACGAGGTCCACGAGCTCTTCCCCTCGGATCGCGGCGCTCAGCTCGCCGTCACGCTCGAGCGTCTCGATACCTTCCTCGGACGACGGGTCCGGCGCATCGGGCTCTCCGCAACGGTCGGAAACCCCGAGGAAGTGGCCCGGTACCTGGCCCCTCGTCCCCGGCACGTGGAAAGCCGGATCGCCCGCGAGCCTCGCGACCTCGAGATCGAGGTCCGGACTCCGATGGCCGGCCCGGAGCGGGGAGATGGCCGACTTGAGGCCGAGATGCACGTTGACCCGGCGTATCTGTCGGCCCTTCGGGAGGTCGAACGAGCCGTCCGCGCACATTCGACGACCCTGATCTTCGTGAACACCCGGCCGACCGCGGAGGGCCTCGCCGCTCGGCTCCACCGACTCGCGCCCGACCTGCCGCTGGCCGTGCATCACGGCTCGTTGTCGCGGGAGGTCCGGGAAGAGGCCGAGAAGGAGTTCCGCGATGGGAAGCTCCGGGCCCTCGTTGCCACGTCCTCGCTGGAGCTCGGAATCGACGTGGGTGCGGTGGACCTCGTGCTCCAATTCGGTTCTCCGCGTCAGGTCACGCGCCTCCTGCAACGCGTTGGCCGAGCCGGGCACCGGCTGGACCGGACTTCGAAGGGGATCGTCGTGGCCCAGGACGATGAGGACCTCGAGGAGGCCGCGGTCCTCGCCCGCCGGGCGCTCGCCGGAGACGTAGAGCCCACGACCTGGAGAACCCGGAACCGACTCGCCGCCGCCCAGCAGATCCTCGGCACGTTGCGAGCGGAGGGGACCGTGGACCCCAAGGAACTGGGCCACCGCCTGCGACGGGCGGCGGCACTTCACGACCTCACGGATGCGGATTGGCGGGAACTGGCCACGTACCTCGAGAACCTCGGCCTCGTCCGGCACGCCGAGGGCCGGCTGAAGTCGGGCCGGGGAACCCTGGCCCGATTCTACTCCACGCTCTCGCTGATCCCCGAGGAACGCACCTATCGGCTGCGCGACATCGGCACCCGGCGGATCATCGGCACCCTGGACGAGCGTTTCGTGATGACGCAGGTCCTCGGGCAGCCGGACCTTGTGTTCCTGCTCCACGGCACGCCCTGGAAGGTCGTCGAGTTCCGTGACGGCGAGATCCTGGTCGAGGCCGCGGCGGAATTCGGACAAGAACCCCGATGGGTCGGCGAGGAACTGCCCGTCCCGTTCGAGGCGGCCCAGGAGGTGGGCCGCCTCCGCCGGGAAGGCTCCTACGCCGGGTACCCGCTGACCGCGGAGGCACGGTCGCGTCTCGAGGAACGCGTTCGGTCCGGGCCGCTCGCCGAGCACATGGCAACGGACCGACGGATCGTCGTCCAGACCCACGGTCGACTCGTCACGGTCAGCGCCTGCTTCGGAAGCCGTACGAACACCACCCTGAGCCTCGTGATGTCGGGGTTGCTCGCGGCCCGGCTGGGTGCCCGGGTCGAAGTGCTCGACGTCGAACCCACCTGGTTCGTGCTCGGGCTACCCGTGGGGCTGGATGCCGATGCCCTCCGACAGAGCCTTTCCGTACCGCCGGACCATCTCGAAGGCCTCCTCGAGCGATTGGTTCCCGCGAGCCTCGAGTACCGCTGGGTGTTCATCACTGTGGCCCGGAAGCTGGGTGTGCTGCCCGCATCGGCCGATGCGCGAGACCTCCGGATCGTGGATTCCCTGATGGAACAGTCCCGTACCACCCCGCTGGGCGAAGAGGCCCTGGACAAGACGCTGCACGACCGCCACGACCTTGTCCATGCCCGGGAAGTTCTGTCGCGGGTCCGGGACCACAGCATCGAGGTCACGACGGCTCCGCCCAACCGGTGGAGCGACCGCATTTTGGAGACCCTGAAGTGGCAGTTCCTGCCCGACGTTCCACCGCCAACTCTCCTGAAGGCGATCCGGGACCGGCTCCAGAACGAGGAGCTGACCCTGGTGTGCCTTCGCTGCGGCTTCACCCGGACGACTACGCCGGCGCGCTCGGCGACGGACGGCTCTCTCAACTGCCGACTCTGCCACGGCACCCTGTCGGCCGTTCTCTCGCCGCGCCGGACCGAGGAGATCGCCGCGGTCTCGATGTACGCACGGGATAAGCGCAAGGGTACCGCTCGAAAGCGCGGTCCGTCCCCCCAGCTCACGGCCCGGCTTCGGTCGGCGTACACGTCGGCGGAGCTCCTCGCCACCTACGGCGGACGCGCGCTGCTATGCCTCGCCGCCCGCGGGATCGGTCCCGATACGGCTCGACGGCTGCTCGCCCGGCACTTCCGTGACGAGGACGCCTTGCTCGCCGAGATCCTCCGGGCCGAGCGAAGCTACGCCCGAACGCGGGCGTTCTGGGACTGATCATCCCCCGAGTGCCCCCGCGCGATGGCGTGGACCACGGATCGCGGTGCCGTCGTCCGGAATCCACTGGGCCGTACGTGGGTGCGTCCCGCCGAGAATCCCCGGGCCCGTAGCGCCTGCAGGAGTCCATCCAGTGAAGGGGGTTCCCGAAGGTGGAGGCCCGATGCGAGCTCGTTCGGTTCGTAATAGAAAGGCCGGTCGGCGGTCACTTCCTCGCGGAGGCGGTCCAAGAAGCGGCCGAGTTCCTTCGGCAGAGCGGCCGTCCGCGGAACCTCGAGCCGGGTCACGAGGCCGGGATCGAACAGAGGACCAAGCCAGAGCGGGCCCCACGGGGCGGTACTCCGGATCTCGGGACCTTCCTCTCCCAGCTCGGCGGGGCCACCGATCGGGCTACGCCTCTCCGATGCGGCATCGGCCGGACGAACGGACAGGTAGACGCGGACGTAGTGGTCGTGGACGTAGCCCAGCACCGGCGTCAGGTCGAGAGACTGCCCCCGTGCCGCCGTGATCAGGTAGGCCGTCAGTATCCGCAGACCGGCCTCCGGGCCCTGCGAGCCCCGAACGGGCCGAGCGCCGTAGCGTGCCTCGGCTACCCCGCCGGCGACACCGGTCAGAACCGGCATGTCCGTGGCCGTTACCGCCAGCAGGCCATTCGGCTTCAGCGCCGCCAGTGCGGCCGGAACGTACGGGACCGGGGTGCCAAACGGGTCCAGGTCCACGTAGTCG
>JASHOK010000046.1 GCA_030041175.1 Thermoplasmata archaeon
AGCGGATCCACGTTTCCCCGGCGCGCCAAGGCGAGGCTCAGGTAGTCGCCCCATTGTACGGCTCGCAACACTCGTTCCAGGCGGTCGATCCCGTCGAAGCGGAGCGTAGCTGCCGGAACCCGATGGCGGGCGAAGAGCGCCGCCATGTAGTCGAAGCGGGCGCGGACCGAGGCCTCGTCGCCGGAGCTCTCGAGCCGGAGCGCGAAGTACCGTGCCGCGTCCCGGGCGGGCAGCGCGTCCCACGCGACGATGGCATTGTGCATGCTTTCGGGCACCACATCCCAGTGCGCAAGTCGCTTGGCATTCTCCTCGATTTGCGTCGACCAGCGCCGCGCCACGGGCGCGAATTCGGTCGACGTCAGGATCCAGGGAAGCCGACCCGTCAACCGCGCGGCGAGCCGGGCCGGCGGGGCGTCGTCGGCACCGATCTGCTGCTGGTTGGCCGCGAGAACCTTGCAGGCTTTGTCCAGGCGATCCCGGTTCGAGGCGGGAAACGCCGGCTCGAAGAGGCCGATCAGGCCCCCGAGCAGATGACCGAGGGCCGCTCGGGGGGGAATCCCGGCCGGAACCCGCAGGTGGGGCACACCCTCTTCGTGAGCCCGGTCCGCGAGGCGGCCGCCCGAACTCACCGCGACGCGCGGAGCTCCACGCCGACCGGCCTCATTGAACGCCTGGAGGGTTTCCCAGGTATCGCCCGAGTAGCTTACGGCCAGCGTCAGCGTCGCCGGCCCGACCCAGCGGGGAAGACGGGGCTCCCGGATGGGCCGGACGAGGAGATCCGTCTCCGCGTCCGTCAGGATCCGAAGCAGATCGGCGCCGATCGCCGAGCCTCCCATTCCGACAACCGCCACGCGGTCGACGCCCCGCGGCCAGCGGAACTCGAGAGCCCGGCCGCCCGAAAAGCCGGAGCGGAGCTGCGCCGGAAACGCGCGGACCCACTCCGCCATCTCCGTGGCGCCGGGGCTCCGGCTCGTGGGCATGCCAAACGCTTGCGCGGACCCGGTATTTCCTATTGCCGCGAGCGACAGACGCGACTCGGGCGCCCGTCGGGCGGACGGAAACGACTATCTGCGTTTCGTCCCCTTTTCATCACCACGTACAGGCGGCCGGCAGTCCCGGTGCGCTCCGGGGAAGGTGTCGGATGTGGTGGGCGATGACCATCGTTCCACCCCGGCACTAGAGCGCATATCGACCGGAATTCCCGAGCTCGACGAGATGCTCATGGGGGGATTGCTCCCCCATCGGCCGTACCTGCTCGTCGGCCCGCCGGGGGCCGGGAAAACGACGCTGGCACTACAGTTCCTCGTGGAGGGAGTGCGCCGCGGGGAAGAGGCCCTCTACGTCACGCTCGAAGAGCCGCCGAATGAGGTCCGACAAAATCACCAGGGCATGGGCCCGGAGTTCGAGCAGATCTACGTCTTCGACGCCATTCCCGATGTGATGCGCTACGAGCGCATTCCGTTCAAGGACATCTCAACGGTTCGGGAGGCCGTCCGGTTCGGACAGGTGCCGCTCGGGATCCGACAGACTCCGGAATTCGACAGCGTCGAGGTCACCATGACCGCGCTCCAGCCGACGCTTCGGCAGGAGGTCCGCCGCCGGCACTACAAGCGGATGGTCATCGACTCGTTGACGGCCCTACAGTTCTTCTGCATGCCCGGGATGGACCTGACGCAGGGCGCCCAGACGTTCCTGCGATTTCTCTCCGACCTCGGCACGACGACTATCCTGACGCTCGAGGTCCCCTCGGCCGAGGAGCAGTCCGAAGAACACCTGCTGGCTCGAGGAGAGCTGCGGCTGTTCCGGTGGGAAGCCGAGGGACGGAGCCAGTACGCCATTGGCGTCGAGAAGTTTCGAGGCAGCTCCCACGACATCCACCTTCATCCGTACCGGATTTCGCCACGGGGGCTCGACATCAACCTCAGCGTGACAATTCCCTCCGGGGGCGTCGCCCTTCCGGCGCAGCCCGACGCGCGGGAGGTTCTCGGCGTCCCTCCCGAGGAGGTCGCGTACGAGATCCGGCGATCCGTGCTCAACCTCGACCAGGATATCCGCGACCTGCTCGAAGTCGGGGTCGACGTGCAACCGATGCACGAGGGAGTGCGCTCGGTGCTCACCGCCCTCGCGGATCATCGGTACGACGATGCCTTGGTCCGCCTTCGAGAAACGCGCGCCCTGGCCGACCGCATGATCGACTCGTATCACGCCCGGACCGGTCCGGAGCTCCCGAAGCCGCCCGTGGTCGTTCCGGTCGTCGTCCCCGTCCTGGTCCCTCCGGCCGTTGACGTGGCCGAGCCGGCTCCTGCACCCCCCGCAGAGTTGATCCCCGTTCCTGCGCCGCCCCCCGCCCCCGAACCGCCGCCGGCATCGACGCTCATCATCCCGGCCGTAGTTCCCGAGCCACTCCCGGCGCCACCGGCTCCGGCCTCTCCAGCTGTCCTGCCGCCCCCACCCCCGCCGCCTCCGCCTCCTCCACCTCCTCCACCACCAGAGGTCGGTCCCGAGCCGGCACGAGAGGCTCCACCCACAGTTGCGCCCGCAGCGGTCCCAGCGCCACCGCCGGCTCCGGTGCCAGCCCCGCTGCCGTCGCCCGAAGCCCCGCCAGTGACGACAGCGGTCGAGCAAGCGCCGACGCCTCCGGTCGCCGCCGCGGCACCCTCGCTTCCCCCGCCTCCTCCACCCCCACCGCCGGTCACCGCCACCACGTCGGCTCCGCCGGCCGAGTCTAGCCAGTCGTCACTTGCCCAGCGCTTTTTCCGGCGGGCACCGAAGCCCGGTCCGCCGATGGTACCGCAGGGTAGCCGACCGAAGCGCGCTCCCGAGCCGGCACCCGCCCCCCCTGCGACTCCGGCGGGACCTCCCCGCGCTCCGACGCATGTCACGCCGGTACCGGTTGCGGCTGCACCGCCGGCCCCTACCCCCGTGGCAGCGACGCCCCCGGCGCCTCAGCCGGCCGTCTCGCCACCGGCTGTCGCGCCGGCTGTCGCTGCACCCGCGGCCTCCGCGAAGGCAGCGCCACAACCGATCCGCCAGCCTGCTACGCCGCCGCCAGGTCGAGCGGCGCCGAAGCCAGCACCGGGCCTTGCTCAGAATGAGCCGGTGCCGCCACTACGGCCGCCGCCGGCAGCCGCGCCACCCACGGCCCCGGTCCCGACGGCCGGGCCGCCCGTCCCTCCCGGCGCAGCCGCGGAGACGTCCCACCGGGTGCCTACTCCACCTCCGCCTCCGATACCGCCGGGCGTTGTCGCGGAGCCCCTGGTTCCAGAGGCCGTTCCGCCCGGCGCCGCGCCCGCGGGCCGGGAGAAGCGCCGAGCAGCACCAACGGCAGGGCGGCGCCGCCGGACCAAGCCCTCCGAGGCCCCAGCGCCGGTGCCGGCGCCGACACCGGGCACGAGCGTGATCGCTCCGCCGCCTCCGGAGGTTCGGCCGTCTGCGCCACCGCCCTCTCCCCGCAAAGCCCCGCGACGCCGGAGGAAGGCGCCACCCGTCACAGCGGCCGAGGCCGGACCGATGCCCACGGAGGTCGCGCCCGCGCCAGCTCCCGCCGGACCCTCGTCTGTTCCCCCGCCAGGCGCCACCGATGCCGCTGAAGCCTCGAAGAGGGACTGACGGCTATGCCAGCAGAAGGTCGCGTCTCCACAGGCGTCCCGGGGCTCGACCGCATGCTCGGCGGCGGTCTGTTACCGGGCCGGCCCTATCTCGTGACCGGCGAGACCGGTAGCGGCAAGACCCTGCTGGGACTCCGGTTCCTGATCGAAGGGCTGCAGAACGGTGAGGAAGTCCTTCTCGTGGCGGTGGACGAACCGCCGACCGAGATCATCGAGAATGTGCGCAGCTTTGGCTGGGATCTCTCGGCGATCCGCACCCTGGACGCAAACCCCGGTACTCACGGACTCCGCCGTCTCGCCGACGTGCAGGAGATCCGGTCGCTGCAGAACCTGAAGTCGATGGGAACGCTCGGCGCGGAGGGCCGGCGAGCCCCGGATTCCGGCGACGATATCTCGCTCCAGAGTGTCTACCTGAAGTTGCGGCAGCAGATGTCCGGGGCCGGCTACAGCCGCCTCGTTGTGGATTCGCTGACCTCGTTGCGCAAGTTCGCCTTGAAATCGTCCAGCGACCCGCAGGCGGAGCGCACCGAGATCCAGTCCTTGCTCCGATTCCTGAGCGAGCGGGGGGTCACGGCGATGCTTACGAGCTCGCCGCAGAGTCCGCGAGCGATCACGCCCGAGCTGATGCTGAGCCGCGGAGAGATCCTCCTCACCCGCAAGTGGGTCGGTGACAAGTCCGTCCGGCAGATCAAGATCGTCCGGTTCCGGGGGTCGGCTCACGATCTGGAGCGTCGGCCGTTCACGATCACATTGGCCGGGATCCAGGTCGGTTAGCGGCCGCGCGTCGGAATCTGCCGATAGAGTTCCAGGTGCCGGGCAACGATGCGGTCCCACGCGTAGGTGGATCGGATCTCGGTCTGGGCGGCTTCTCCCATCTGCCGTCGCAGGCCGGAATTCTCGACCAATTCGAGCGCGTGCTGGCGAACGAACGCGGTCAACTCGTTGACCTCCGCGGTTGCCGGCGCCGCCCATCCCGCCGACGTTCCGGCTAAGATCGAAGCGACGGCGGACGAGCCGATGACGGGCAGGCCGGAGGCCATTGCTTCCAGCACTGATCGGGGCAGTACCTCGCCCTGGCTGGGATGGACCAGGAAATCGGAGGACGCATACAGGTCGCGCAGTCGGTCTTCCGTCACTTCGCCCGGCAGCTCGACGGCGTCTCCGGCGGAGCGCACGCGTGCGGCATACTCGGGGTCCGGCATCGGTCCCGCAATGCACAGGCGGACCCCCGTCCCGCGCAGCGCCCGGGCCGCCACCTCCCAGCCCTTCAAAGGCAGGACGAGGCCTACCCCGAGCGCGGTCCGACCCGTTCGTCGCTCCCAGGCAGCCGACCAGCGGTCGGCGTCGATGCCGTACGGGATCACCCGGAGAATCGGCGGGAGCGGGGCCACCCATTCCCGCATCCGGGTCTCGAGCTCTGGGGTCACGGCAATGGTCGCCGCCGACCGGCGGACCGCCCGCCGTTCCAGCCAGAATCCCCACCGATGACGCCACGACGTGCGCCAGAACCAGTGCCGGGAGTGGGAAGTGTAGACGAACGGGAGGCCCAGACGGGCCAGTCGGTTTCCGACGACGGGCGTACTCGCGTGCACGATATCGAAGGGCTCCCCCTTCAGTAAACCCCGGAGATGGGAAGCGAAGCGGTACTCCGCCGTGGAGCCGGGGCCGTGGACCTCGTTGATGACCCGGACCTCCTGGCCGGCCTTCTGCAGAGCTCCCGCGTATTCCGCCAGGATTCGCTCGATAGCGCCGTAGCCGGTCGGGGGAATCGGGTAGGCTCCGGTCCCCACCAGCACCACGCGCACGCCGGGCCATCCGGTCCACGGCATAAGCCCCCTCGCTTGCACGCGGGGGCCGCGCCACCCACGCCTTACGATGGGGCCGGAGAAACCGGTGCGAAGATCACACCCTCGGCGACCTTGGGGAGGAACATCGTCGACTTGTGGGCCATCACGTGACCCAGCTCGAAGGCCCGTTCCTCGATTGCCTCTTCGTGTAAGGCGGGGAGGAAGAAGGCGACACCGCCCGCGCACGGTCCGCCCGGCGCGCCGATGCCTTCGATCGCCTGACGGGGAGATCGGAACGGTACGAAGGCGTGTGGGTCGGTTCCGAAATGCTGGGACAGGTAACCGTGCAGGAGGTCGAAATCGTACCCGCCGTCCGTGCTGTCGCGACCACGGAACCGCCACGCTTCGGACCCCTGGAGGGCCAGAAAGCCTCGCTCGTGCTGCCGGGACATCCGCTCCAGCTCGTGGAGCACCGCTTCCGGAGTCGGCTCGGCACCGAGCGGTTCGACCGATACGAAGCGATCGTCGGCGGAGCGTCGTAGGTCCTCGAGCGTGACGGGCCCACGAGCCAGGGCCCGGTGCCAGGGCAGCAGGTGAAGGGCTCGATCCCGGCTTTCGACGAGCATGACCAACGGGGCGGCGCCAGCCTCGTGCCGTTGGAGCAGCGCCCGGGAGGCGCCATACCGGTGGTGGCCGTCCAGGATCAGGAGCCTCAAGGGCCGGACGCGTTCGACCAACTCGTCCGTCAGGTCCCCGTCAAGCGCCCAGAGCCTATGCTCGGAACCATCCAGCATTGCGCGGACAAGCGGCGGATGGGAACCTTCGAAGGAGAGCGCCCGACGGTCCAGCCCGAGGAACCGTTCCAGCCGGTCGTTGATCTCGTGCGACGGCAGGGTGTAGCCCGCCATGATGGGGGCGAAATGCATGCCGGTGGCCCGGGTCACCCGGATCCGTTCGTCGATCCGGTCGGGAAACGCGTTCTCGTGCCGGGCAATCATCGATTCTGGGGTGGAGGCGAGGTCGAGCGAGCCGACGAGGCCGAGCAGGAGGTACTCCGCCCGTCGGTCCCGGCTCGGCAACGTCTCCAGAACGTCCGGGGGCGGCACGTATCGGATGCCGTAGACGTAGAGCGACGGGGTCGAGTCTTGGCGGTAGGCGCCCGCCTGGAGGGCCTGGCGGAGGCGGATCTGAGCACTCTGGGCGAACTCCTCAACGCCCTGCGAGGACGGACGGGCCACGAAGCGGGCGGCGTTGTGCTCTGCGTGAGAGAACCGGGCGAGGTCCGCATCCGAGAGCGTGTCGTACACCGGCGCGACCAGCTCGGATGCGACGACCCGGGCCGGGTGAAACGCGCGGACCGCTCGGAGCTCAACCATGGCTGCGCTTCGACCCACTCCAGCATCTATTTGCGGCTTCCCGAGCCACGAGGTCCGCGTCTCTTCGTACTGCCCGGACCCCGGCCAAGCCGATGTCCCGGCTCCGGGTCTCGGATGCCGTTGCTCGGCGTGTTCGACGAATAACTGGCTAACGTGAGGTAGAAGTACTTCCCACGACGCTCTCCGTACCGGTCAGAGCCGTCGATGCGTCGGTTCCGTTCTCAGCGCGCGGGGGTCCTGCTGGACGCCGTACTAGCCGTGGGTATCGTCGTGATCGCCGCCTACGGCCTCGCCCACTTCGGCATCACTTTCTCGCAGGTCCTGCATGGGGCCCGGTATTTCTTCACCCACTGAGCATATCCGCGGTCGGTACCTCGCTGAAAAATAGCCGGGCGCTTTGGCCCGAACGACGTGGCCACCAAGGAAGTAGCCGCCCAGTTCGATCAGATCTCACTGGTCTACGACGACACCCGGGACCCCCTCGGCGCAGAGACGGTTGACGCGATGGGGGTGCGACTCCGGGCTGGCGGAATCCAGCGAATCCTTGAGGTCGGCGTGGGAACGGGTCGGATCGCCCGACCGCTTCTCGACCGGGGCTTCGACGTCACGGGCGTGGATGCATCGGCCGGCATGCTTGCCGTCGCCCGACGCAAGGGCCTGCCACGGCTGGTTCGCGGGAGCGCGTACCGACTTCCCTTCCGGGACCACACCTTCGACGCCACACTGCTCGTTCACGTGCTCCACCTGTTGGATCGAGTGCCGGACGCCCTCAACGAGGGGGTTCGGGTGTCCCGGCACGGAGTGAGGGCACTGGTAAATCCGGGCCGGCCCCGAGGGCCGGAGGCGGACCGGCCATACCCGGACCCCCGCCGGCTCATCGCCGAGTACCTGGAGCGAGAAGGGTACCCGACGCGCGGCGGCACCGGTGGGCCGAGAGTCCGCGAGCGGAAGCTCCTCGAAGAATTCCCGCCCGACGAGCTCGTGGTGGTCGGGGATCGTGAGGTCACCGAGCCTCTCAGCCGCCGGCTGGCCATGCTCGAGCGACGGGGGAGCCGGCACACCCTCAACATTCCGCCCGATGTGCTCCACCGGGCGGCAGAAGCGGTACGCGCCGAGATCGGAGATCGTACGGTGACCTATCGGCAGGTCGAGGCCTTGGCGACCTGGTCCGGTGGTCCCTATCGACAGTCGTCCATCTCAGGTGACTGAGTCTCGGCTGATGGGTATCTTGCGACTGGTCGCGCGGCGCCGAGGTGGAACGAGAGCTCCAGAGGCGCCGGCACCCGCCGCGTAGTGGGTTCCTTCCTCAGCGGGAAAAGAACTATCTCCCGTCGGCCGGCCATCGAGGGTCGGCGGTGGGTTCCTCGGGGCCCGAGACCGGCACCGCGCACAACCAACCGGGAGCTGAAGGCGTGGAGACCGACGCGATCCGGATCCGGGAGATTATCCAGAGCCAGACCGGCGAGTGGGTACCTCCGATCAGCGCGCTGGGCGGACCGCCGGCGCACCTGCTCTACCACGAGCTGGTACTCCGGGCCGGCCTGAAACTCTACCGGGACGACGACGGGCAGCCACTCGCGGCCTTCCTGGACGGCGAAGGCCGCCGGACGTTCTGTTGCCCGAGCTCGGAGTTCACCGGCGCCCTCGACCGTTTCCGCATGCGTCGAGGATTGCGTCCGTCTCCTGCGAAGGATATCGACGACCTCGTCCGCGTCATCCACGCCCGGGTGACGGACCCCGACGCTCACGTGCCGCAGCGGCCGCCGAGCGAGCCCGAGCCGATTCGTGCCGCGGCCGTCCCGGCTGATGCGCCTGCGCCGGCCCCGCCTCCGACCGTGTCGGGCGCCAATCCCGCCCTTCCGGGCGACCCATGGACCCCGGCAACGCTGCCCGGGCTCTCGCTGTCGTTCTCGGGCGGCTTCATGCGGGCCGGAAAGCGCGAACCTCCACTCCCGCATCACATTCGGGTGCTGCAGAGCCTGATCCGCCATGGTGGCTGGATGGGGAGCGCCGAGGAGCTCTCGTCTCGGCTCGGCGAGGACGAGAACCGGCTGACCCAGATGCTGGTCCGGTACCGGGCCGACCTCGCGGAATTCGGGATTGTCGTCGCCAACGTTCAGGTGGAGTCCGGGTGGAAGATCCTGGTCGTCGACCGAGCCCGGCTCGACGACCGGTCTTAGGATCGGCCGGTTCGGTTCTATCGCGCCAGGTCCCGCTCCAGCGCAGGGGCGAGGTGCTTCCGCCAGAGCGTGACGTCACCGCGACGCTCCTCTTCGGTCAGCCGGGTCACAGTCTTTCGGTCCAGCTTTCGGGGCGTCGTGATGACGCGCAGCCCCCGGAACTCCAGGTGGGACCGGCGGGGGCCGTCCGGAACGACACTGTACCAGTACTGCGAGTGGCGGAACGGTCCCGATACGTGGGTGTTCGTCCACGACCGCTCGGCCGGATTGATGCGTACCAGCCGCTGGATCCGGCGCCGCTTCCCCTCAGGGAAACTGACATCGGTCATGAGGAGTGCGTCCTTCGTGAGCCACTCAAGGCGACGACGCAGCGGATAGGGCCACGCGCGCGCATCCTCCTCGCGGAAGTCCGTGCACCAGTCAAAGGCGGCTTGGGCCGGCACGCCGAAGGGCTGTTCGAACCGGAACGTCAGCGACGTACGCACCATGAGGCTCCCTTTCCTGCCGCACCAATCCTCCGGTGCTCATGTAGTTTGATGCGACGCCAGCCGCTGCTTCATAGCGCGCATGGTATATACTGGACAGGTTATATTCAGAGAGCGGACCAAGCCCGCGTGCGGAGCGCGCGAAGGCCGGTCCTCCGAAGAGGCAGGGTTGCTCCATGGACGTGTTCACCGCCGTATCGAATCCGACGCGCCGCCAGATCCTGGATCTGCTTCGAGTGCGGGAACGTCCAGCCGGAGCCCTCGTCGATGCCTTCCCGAGACTCCCGCAGCCGTCCGTCTCTCGCCACCTCCGGATTCTTCGCCAGTCCGGATTGGTTCGGGTCCGACCCCACGCGCAGCAGCGGATCTACTCCCTCGATCCGGCTCGGCTTCGGGAGGTTGACCGTTGGGTCAGCAGTTACCGGGAGTTCTGGTCCCGGCGTCTGGACGCGCTCGGCAGCCACCTCGACGGCGTGCCGGCGAGTGAGCACGGAAGGGGTTAGCCGATGCCGGAGACCCTCTCGGACGCCGGAACGGTCGAGGTCGACGGCGAGTTCGCGACGCTGCTGTTCGAGCGGAAGTACCATCATGCCCCGGAGCGGGTCTGGGCAGCGCTGACGCAGCCGGCCGAGCTCGCCCAGTGGTATCTCACGCGCGCGAAGGTCGATGGCCGAGTCGGCGGGACGATCGACTTCTGGGCGGGGCCGTCCCAGTTCCACGTCACGGGCCAGATTCTCACCTGGGACCCACCCCGGGTCTTCGAACACGAATGGAAGGTCGAGCCCCGCACCGAACTACCGGCCGGCGAGGATGCGGTGATCCGCTGGGAGCTCGTGCCCGTCGCGGGTGGCACTCTGCTGCGGCTTCGGCACCGGCACTTGCGTCGGGCCACGGCTTCGGGCTTTGCCCCGGGGACCCATGCCTTCCTAGATCGACTGGACGCTCAGCTCTCGGGACAACCCCTACCGAACTGGCAGGCCCGGTACCAGGCGGTGGCGCACGGCTATCTGCCTGTCCGGTCCCCCGGGAAGTCAGGTTAGATCAGCCGTCCCGTCTCCCGGCGTCGGATGTCCCGTAGCTGGAAGATCAGCTTCTGCACGTCCGAGGCCTCGGGCGGGGTCATCCCCAGGAAGCTGTTGGTTCCCCCCATCGTTCCAAAGCGGTACTGGGCCGCCCCGTAGCCTCCAAAGGAGCTTCCCCCGAACGGCTGGACCCAGACCGACGCCAGGCCGAAGATTCGGTCGGCAATGCTGCGCTGCACGACCACATCCGAGATCGTTTCTAGCGGAATCGAGTCGATCGAGAAGCCGATCACCCCCCGGCGCCCGACCGTACGGTGGTTCGTGACCCAGTACCGATACTTTCCGAAGGCGAGGAGCGCGTAGAAGACGCTCGCGACCACGACAACGGCGAACAGGGCGAATAGAAAGGCCACGATCAGATAGAGCAGCGTCACGGAGACGCCGGTCGACAGAAAGGCCGCTCCGAGGGGAATGAGAATCACCAGGAACGCAAGCCCGCTCAGTATTCCGGCCACCATCAGTCGCCACAAGAGTCTCCGATTCGGGATGATGACGCGATAGAACACCTCACCGTCCTGAGGGTGGAACGGGAGGTCCGGCGGGGCGGGTATGGGCGGCGGCAGCGAGGGAGGTACCTGGAACGGCACCGGAAGCTGTGCCGCTCCGAGGCTACCCGCCGGGCTTCCGGCGTAAGGCGTTCCTGGGGCCCCGACAGCTCCCGCGAGCGGCGCACCGCAGACCTGGCAGAAGTTTGCCCCCGCGGGGACCGGGCTGCCACACCGGTTGCAGAACGCCATCCTCTGCCCACAGGTGCGGCGACAGAAAACCCCAGCGGGGGCTCAGGGCCCCCTCACGATGCCCGCGTTCCGGAATAGTGATTATGGGCATCCGGGTGCCGGTCACCCAGGAGGAGGGAGACCGCTCCCCGGGTGGAGTGAGGCGTCGACCGATCGTCGTTCCGATGGCGGCTCCCGCTCCTCAGCCCATCGACGGGCGATACGACCTGGCGGGCTGGTATCTCATGGGCAAGATCTTCCGGCTCCGGAGAACCCTGCCCCGAGATCCACCCCGGTTGGTCGATCTCGGCATGGGTCGGGGTCGAGACATTCTCTACTTCGCGCGCCGGGGGTTCCGAGTGCTCGGGATCGACTGGTCGCGTGCCGCAGTCGACCGCGCCGTGCGGCGGGCAGATCGTCTGGGTGTCCAGATCGAAACCCGCACGCAGGACCTGCGCACCTATCCGGTCCGCGGCCCGTTCGATGTGGTCTACTCGAGCTGCTTCCTCAACTGCCTGCCCGCCCGTTCCCGTGCTCGGCGGATCGCGGAGTTCCAGGACGCGACGTCCCCCGGAGGGATCCACGCGGTGAACGCCTTCGTCCGGCACGCTCGTCGGGCGGGTGTGGACGAGTACGACGCGTACACAGCACCGTTCCGGAGGGGAGAACTGCGTGGCTACTACCGCGGCTGGACGATCGTCGAGACCGGGACTCTCCCGTTCCGGTGCCTGAGTCCGGGTCCGATCCATACGCACGAGGTCGAGGTCCTCGTGGCGCGAAAGCCCGCGGCCTATCCCAGCGTCAGGAGGGGGGCCGGGCGCCAGTCGGGAGCCCGGCGTGCCAAGATTTCGCACACACCGTACAAGACTAAAAGACCCCGCGCGGCTACCAAAGGGGTGTAAGGCCGGGCTCAGGGGCCGTTCGACGATGGGTCGCTACGATCGGGTGCCAATCCAAGAACAGACCCGCGAGGAGCGGGTCGAAAAGTTCGTTCTCATCGATGACGCCTACTCGAAGGAAGAGGCGGTGCTGGAGGCCCAACGATGCCTGCAGTGCGCGATGCCCTACTGCGTGCAAGGATGCCCGATCGCCCAGGACGCCCGTGGCTACAACATCCTGATCTCGGAAGGCGATTTTGATGGTGCCGCTCGCCTGACGCTGCGGGACAACCCCCTCGCGACCGTCCTCTGCAAGACGTGCTACCACTTCTGCGAGGACGACTGCATCATGGCGGGGAAGGGAGTCCCCATCGCCATCCGGCATCTGAAGCGCGCCGCCCTCGACTTCGGGCAGTCCGACCTCCTCTACGTGCCGACGAAGCGCAAGGAGGAACGGGTCGCCGTGATTGGCGCCGGGCCGGCCGGATTGATGGCGGCCTGGGACCTCGCGGTACGCGGCCACCCGGTGACGATGTTCGAGACCGAACCGTTCCTCGGGGGACAAGTGAACACGATCCCACGCTACCACCTCGAGGCCGACGACCTCAACACCGATCTGGCACGGTGGAAGAACCTCGACATCAAGTTCGCCGTCGGGCGCCGTGCCGGAGTCGAGTTCACGCCGAAGGACTTGCTCGCCGAGGGCTACGAGGCGGTCCTGGTATCGGTAGGTGCCTCGAAGCCCCGGGAGCTTGCCATCCCGGGCGAGCATCTACCAGGGGTCTACCATGCCCTCCCGTTCCTGCTGCGGATCAACATGGGACCCGCAGGCGTCTTCGGTCGGACGGACCGGCGCGTGATCGTGATCGGAGCAGGCGATGTGGCACTGGACGCGGCCCGCTCCGCTCGACGATTGACCGGCGGCGGTGACGTACAACTGGTGTACCGCCGGGGCCCGGAGGACATGAAGGCGACCTCCGAAGAAAAGGAGGGCGGCCAGATTGAGGGCATCCAGTACATGTTCTACCGATCCCCGAAGGCGATCCTCGGCACGGACCGGGTCGAAGGTCTGCTGGTCGAGCGTACCGAGCATGGCCCCCCCGACGCCAAGGGCCGCCGGACTCTCGTGACCGTTCCCAATTCGGAAGAGACGATCCCCTGTGACACGATTATCATCGCCGTCGGAGAGGTCGCCGATCTGGACGGCTTTGACAAGGACTACGGCTTCAAGATCGCCTCCATGGGATGGCCCGAGGGCCAGCATGATGACTGCATGACCGACGTGCCCGGGGTGTTCGCGACGGGCGGCCGGTCCGTCGTCCATGCCATGGCCGCCGGCGAGCGCGCCGCGGCGGCCATCGACGCGTACCTGGCCAAGAAGCACGGCCGTCCCGCCGAGCCACGCCCGGACCCGTTCGGCGGAACGGCACCGCCCGTGATGCCCCCGGGCTACGGCGAAGCGACCTGGACTCCCTAGCTGGATCCGACGGCCCGCCGCCACCCACCGGGGGGGGCAAAGCAGTACTGTGTGACCGTAGGTCGTCCCGGCCCTCTTCGAAGTCAGCGGGCGTAGGTTACGGGAGGCTGCCGATGAGCAGTTCCCAGGTTTCGATCACCTGGACCAGTACGCCCGACCGGAGCCAAGGGTCGGGATCGAGCCGCCTCCGGACCTCGGCGGAATCGACGGCGCTCACCACCAGCATGGCGCGGCTCCGATGACCATCCACGGGTCCCCCGAGCAGGACAAAGCCGTCCGGCAGCGAGTTCATGAAATCGCGGTGCTCGGGCCACCCGGGCTGGTCCCGCATCGCCCGTCCCTCGACCCACGCCGGACCATGGTAGGACTGCACCAGGAAGTGCGCCATCGAGCCACCGATCCGCACGGATGCTGCGGCGGACTTGAGCTCTTCCGGCAATCGCGACCGGATTCGAAGCGCTTTTGCCGTGCACGGTCCTTGGCCCGCCCATGCCGACCTCGCGACGACGCCGGGCCCATGTGACGGGCCTTGGCGGAGTCTTTCTGAAGGCGAAGCACCCGGTCCAGTTGGCCGAGTGGTATCGCCGCCATCTGGGTCTGGCGGTCTCCGCCGGGGGCCAGGTGGCGACGTGGGATTGGCGGTCCCCGACGAAGCGCGGGGGCTCCGGAAGTACTCTCTGGGCCGCGCTTGAACTTGGGGATCGGCCCTGGGGACCGGCCGACCCTACGGTCCAGGTCAACTATCGCGTGGATGACCTCGACCGGCTGCTTGCGCAGCTGCGACGAGCCGGCGTGAAGGTCGACGACCGAACGGAGCAGTCGGCCTACGGCAAGTTTGGATGGGCCCAGGACCCGGACGGGAACCGCTTCGAGCTCTGGGAGCCGCCGGCCCGGTATCGTTCGCCCGAGCGGCACGTTCCGATGGAGTAGCCGTCCCAGGAAGTGCAGAAGGCTCATGCACCGGGGAATCGAGGTCGGAATCCATCTTCGGGATGGACTCCGGGACGAGAATTTCATCGCGATCGCCCTTGGGAACCTCGCGGCGTACAACCTGCAGTCGGTCCGTAGGGAGGCATTGGAGTGGCAGATCCTCCGGGTCGAGGGCAGTCCGGGACAGCACCACTTTCGCCTCGTCATCCGGCACCCGGAACGAGTGCTCGACATCGGCTTGGCGCACGATCTCTCTAAGATCCTGGACTCTCTGTCCGACGAGACGCAAGAGGAGCTCGCCCGACGTCTCTCCGTGGCCGAGAAGAAGGGGCTGAAGCGGGTACCACTCCGTCACATCCACGAAGCGGTTGACTACTGGCGAGACGATTTTTGGAACTGGTTCGGCTAACCGGTCCTTCACCGCCTCCGGCCCCAGTGTTCAACGTTCAGCGATCCACGAGCCCTTGTGACGTGGCAGGACCTCCACGAACCCCATGGGCCCAAGGGAACAGCCCGCCGTCGGCCGGCCAAGGGCCTGGGCGCGGCAGGTCGAGGAATTCGTGGCTTGGAAGCGTGCGGAATCCGATGTCGGGAGCGAATGGCTGCGCCGAATGGGGTGGGAACTCCACCGGGTTCCCAAGCTGCTGGTCCGGGCCGGAGTAACCGACCAGCACCGGAGGTCAGCGAGGCTGAGCATCACCGACGTAAACGCACTGCGGGCCGGACTTCGGTGGCAACGCTCCACGTTTCTCGTCCACTTTGCGGCCCTCCGGCAGTTTCTACGTTGGTCCGGCAGTCCGCTCGCGGACCGCTCGATTCTCTGGCGACTACCGGCCGGACAGACGAGCCACCGTCGGTGGCTCACGAAGCAGCACCTCCACCGGCTGTATGCCGGCTCCACGGGTCGGGCCCGGATACTTGTCGGCCTGGAAGGATTGAACGGTCTCCGACGGGTCGAGGTACTCCGCCTCCGGGTTCGGGACGTTTCGCTCGAAAACGACACGCTCGCCGTTCGCGGCAAGGGAGGCCGGGGCGGAAAGTGGCGGACGATTCCCATCCACCCGGCCGTCCGCCGGGACCTCGTCGCCTGGATCAAAGGACAGGAGCTCGACGACCCGATACTTCCGCTCTCCCGGTCGGGAGCCGACCTCCTGCTCCGGCGGGCAGCGTTGACGTCCGGGCTCGGGCCAGGGCTCCGGGTCTCGCACCACGATCTGCGCCGGACCTTTGGGCGCCTGGCGCACGAGGCCGGCATGGATCTGGTCCAGCTCAAGAATCTCCTGGGCCACGCCTCCGTCGAAATGACAGTCCACTACATCGGGCTCGATACCGCGCGGATGCGGGAAGGACTCGGACGTTTCGCGCGCTTCGTACGCCTCGGGTCGTACCCCGGGGGGTCGGCCTGACGCTCACCCGGCCGCCGATCTCCGGCGGGCGGACCGGGACCACTGCTTCCGGATCGAGGCGAGATCCTCCGTGAGCATCCGCCGGGCGTCTGACTCGCGGACCGCTTTCCCCGTCCGCGTTGCGAGTTCGACATACCGGCGGCTCTGAGTCCGCTTCCCGGCCACTTGGTAGGCCCGAGCCAGGGCCTCGTACCCGTATGCGACGTAGAACTTTGCGAGGTGGCCACGGCGCGCGATTTCCAGGGCCCGCTTGCCGTGGTACGCCGCCGGCTCGGCTCGCCCCAGGGAAGCGTACACCCGGGAGAGCTGCCACTCGCCGATCGAGAAATTTAGCGCATGGCCAGCACGGCTCCAATGATATCGGGAGGCATACGCACACCGCAGCATCTCGTCGTCCTCGTCCCGGGTGCGATGCGGATTGGAGAGCAGGTCCCACGTCCGGTTGAACAGGTAGGCGCCCACCCGCCGATGTACCGGCTTGGTGAGAGGGTCGGACCGCCGCACGAGTCGTGCTCAGTCTCGAGCGGGGATTAACCGCTTCGGTCTGTTCTACCGACGCAGCATTGAGGGGGTTTCCCGGAGTGCTCAGCCTCTCACGACTACGGGCGCCCGCCGTCCAGCAGTCTAGGGTACCGAGCCGGAGAGTATCGTCGTCAATTTGCCGGTGTCGATATTTCCTCCGGAAATCACGGCAACGCTGACCGCTCCCCGGTGTTCGTCAAGCCGCGCCGCCGCGAGCGCGGTTCCCGCCGCGCCCTCCGCCACCACCCGGTGCCGCTCGAAGAGCAGCCGGATGGCCGCCGCCGTGTCCGCGAGCGATACGACGCGGGACTCTGTCACGAGTCCGTGGAGACGTTTCCACATCTCGGGAAAGACGCTCGAGGATCCGGAGCCGTCGACGAAACTCGGCGTACGCCGAACCTCGCTGGCTACCCCGGCTCTCAGGGACGCGGTGTACGCGGTCGCCGTCTCCGGTTCAACCGCGATGACCCGCACGGCCGGCTTCAGGGCGCGGAACGCCGAGGCGATGCCCCCAATCAGCCCGCCGCCACCGATCGCGACGTAGACCGAGTCGACCTCCGGAAGATCCTCAAAGAGTTCCAGTCCAATCGTGCCGTTTCCCGCGATCATATCCGGATGGTTGAACGGAGGGACGTAGAGCCGATCCCGAAGCGGAGGGTAGACCTGCGTGAGCGTGATGTTCCAGACCTCCGCCCATGGCAGCTGGATGATTTCGGCGCCGAACCGTCGGATTCCGGCCAGCTTGGCTTCCGGGGCGGTGTCGGGCACGATGGTGGTGCACGGAATGCGGAGGCGCTGGGCGTGCCAGGCGAGTGCCTGCGCCATATTGCCGGCACTGGTGGTAAACACGCCCGCAACGTTCCCCCGTTCCAGAGCGGCGAGGATCGAGTTGCCTGCCCCTCGAACCTTGAACGATCCAGTGGGCTGCAGGTTCTCGAGTTTGAGGAAGATGCGGCTGTCGCCGGAGGATCCGTCGAGCGGTATGACCGGTGTCCGGAGCGTGAGCGATCCCAGGCGCCGTCGTGCCTGGCGGATCGCTTCGAGCGGTACAGGCTCGCCCGACGGCATCGGTGGTGCCGCCGGAGAACGCGGCACGATTAGCTTGTCGCTGCGGCCCCGCACCCCGCTCTCCCATAGGCAAGTCGGTGCCGACCCGTCCGGAGGGGTGACAAGTGGCTTCCCTCCGCAGCAGGCGGGGGAGATCAGCGCCCGGCGGGCTGCGAGTTTATCCCGCGTGCCACGATGCGGAGCCTGCCATGGTAAGTACCGTCGACCTGATGGATTTCGTCCACGAGCTCCGAGAGGACTTTTTCGAGCGGGCCGCCAAGCTTGGATGGGCTGAGTTCACCAAGGACCGTGGCGTCAGCATGCTCTCGTTTCGGGAAATCTTCCTCCATCTCGCCTATGTGGAGGAGCAACACGTCACCGAGTTTTGCGAGGGACGCGCGACCCCCTGGATGCCCGAGGTGATGAAGATCCCTCGCGACCGCTATCTCACCATCGCCGCAGTTCGCAAACGCCTGCGCGAAGTCCGGAAGATGGGCGATGAGCGGTTTCCGCATTGGAATACCCCGGAGCAGCTCGCCAAGCCGGCAGTTTGGGTGGCCTCTCGGAGGTATCCGCTGAAGCTCAGCCGAGACTCGGCCTTGGCCCAGTGCCTGACCGAACACCTCCTCCACCTCGGGGAGGTCGAAGCGATGTTCTGGCAGATGGATATCGAACCTCCCACGACATTCTGGATCGAGCGCAGGGTCCTTCATGGGAAGTGGCCCCCGCCGAAGTCTGCGCTCTACCCGGGTCCTCTACTTTCCCGGCCTACTCGACGACGCTCCTCACGTAACCGGGGAGGACGGCGACGCTGAAAGAACGTCGAAACGCGGAACGCTGCCGGACCGAAGAGGTTCGGCGCGTCGCCCCTGGCCGACGCGCGTTTCCACTCTCGGGCGTTCCCGCAAATCCGGGCACCGCCCTGGGGGGTGGAGCCTGAAGGCTCAGGCCAGGTTCATCCGAGGCAGTAGCTCCGGGAACCTCGCGTCCCTGCGCAGCGGTTCCAAGCGAGGAGAGTTCCGCACCATCTGTAGGGCCAGATCGTGCTCCTCGGCGGCCCGAAATAGTACGCGGTAAGCGCTGTCGAAGTCACCGAGAAAGGCATACGCCACCGCCACGTTCGCCCGATCCAGCCGATCCTTCCTTCGGGAGATTTCTTGCTCGAGGAGCTGCCGGGCATCGTCGGGCTGCCCCTGAAGAGCCAGGAGCCACACCGCCGGAACCCGGTCGTAGTCATCGGGATTCAGCTCGTAGGCCCGGCGCACCTCTTGGAGCGAGGCGGCGAACTCCCCTCGTGTGTAGTACAGCCAGGCCAGCCCGACGTGGTGAGCCCCGGAGTCGGGCGCGAGGCGTGCGAGATGCTCGACAACCGGCCCCAGTTCGTCCGCGCGCTCCAGAGCGCCCAGAGCAAAGACGCGGTAGAATGCCGGGGTCACGTCCTGGGGATCTAGGGCCTGGGAAAGGGCCAGATGAGGCAGCGCCTCGCCAACTCGACCCCCGTCGAGGAGCATCGCTCCGTAGTGATGATGGGCAACGGCATAGCTGGGGTTGAGCGACACGGCGAGCTGGAACTCCCGCTCCGCCGAGACGAAATCCCAGTCGTCCCAAAGGATCATGGCGAGCGAACAGTGCGCCTCGGCAAGATTCGGGTCGAGCTCGGCCGCGCGTGCTGCGTGGGCCCGCGACTCACCGACCCAGGCGTCCCGAGGACCGAGCTTGTGAGTCCAGCCCAGCCACGTCACTACATCGGCCAGTCCCGAGAACGCCCGGGCATTGGTCGGGTCCAGCGCCGCGGCCAGTTCGAACTGCTCCCGTGCCCGGACCAACTTATCTGAGGATGGTGCGGCGTACAGGAGGGTCCGGCCCCGGAGGTAGGCCAGGTAGGACTCCGGGTTTACCGGGGCCCGAGCTTCGGTCGGGCGATGCTTGGGTCGCTCAACGGTGATGCGGAGAGCGCTGGCGATTCGTTCCGCCACGTCGCTCTGAACCGCAAAGATGTCGTCGAGGTTCCGGTCGTAGGAGTTGGCCCACTTGTGGGCCTGGGAGGGCACGTCAATCAGCTGGGCGGTGATTCGCAGCCGGTTCCCGGCCTTTCGAACGCTTCCCTCGAGAATGGAGCCGACTTGCAGCTCGGACGCGATCTGGGAGAGCGGTTTGGAGGTCCCCTTGTAGGGAACGACAGAGGTCCGTGCGATGACCTGAAGTCCCGGCAGCCGAGACAGGACCGTGATGAGCTCCTCGGTCAACCCCTCGGCAAAATACTCGTCGCTCGGGTCTGGGCTGATGTTGGCGAAAGGGAGGACGGCAAGACGGTTCGGGTCGACGCTCGGCGGAGATGCGTCGGACGCTTGCCAGGGCGGTATGAGCCGATACACTCCGACCGGGTCGGCCAAGCCCTTGAGGATCCTCGGGCCCAACTTTTCACTCCCATACCCCACCTTGTTGTGGACCTGATCAAAGGCCTGCGCCGATAGGCACACCCCTCCCACTTCACTGAGAGGCTCGATCCGCGCAGCGATGTTGACGGCGTCGCCGAGGATGTCGTCGCCCCTCGCCTCGACGTCGCCCACGTGGATCCCGATTCGCATCCGCAGAGGGGGGTGCGTACTGGACTTGTTGTACTCTCGGATGGAGCGCTGGAACTCGACTGCCGCCTCGACCGCGTCGCGGGCGTTGGGAAACTCCATCAACAGGCCGTCGCCGATGCTCTTGACCTTTCGACCCCGGAAGGCCGAAAGCACCGGCGTCAAGAGCCGCTCCTGGGCCTCGAGGAGTTGCAGCGCTCCTGCTTCATCCGTATGCGAGAGCGGCGTGTAACCTTCGAGGTCCGTGAACATGATGGCGGTAAGACGTCGGCCCCCGGACACGGGCACCGGACCCACCTTGGTGAATTAACTCTCTGTGTGCCCCGACCAGCGGCCCGGATCCGGCGCGCCGAAAGGCCCGTGCCCGAGCTTCCCCCGGAACCCATGCTCCCGGCTATCTCGGTCGCTGGGACTCCGGGATGGGTTGCGGTAGCTGAGGTCGGCGCACGGACGCATCGGGCCCCGCTCTGCGCAAAGTGTCGGCTGAAGAGTCGACGGCGACAAGGACTTCCGATCCTCGCCCACGGCGGCAAGATCGCGGTCTCGAAGCCCAACCCTCACCCGACGGCCTTCTTGATCAGTTCGCTGATACGGGTTTCCTCGGCGGGGTTCAGTCCCGTGAGTGCGAATGCCACCGGCCACATTGGACCATCGTCCAGCCGTGCATCGTCATTGAAGCCAAGGGTCATGTACCGCTCCTCGAACTTGTCCGCGCTCCGGAAGAAACAGACAACCGTCCCATTCCGCGAGTACGCCGGCATTCCGTACCAGGTCCTGGGAGCCAGGTCAGGGGCTGCGGCTCTGATGATGGTATGCAGTCGCTTGCCCATTGTCCGATACGGCTCGGACATGGCATCAATCGCAGCCAGCACGGCAGCCTCCGGATCTGCCGTGCCCTTCTTCGATCTGGAGCGCGATGCGGCGCGCAGCTCGTGCGAGCGCTGCCGCATCGCCATCCGCTCTGGCTCTGTAAACCCCATCGCAGTCTTGCGACCGGCGCGCTTCCGTCGTACTTCTGCTCGGCCTTTTGAGCTGGGAGGCATCTTCGAGAATTTCTCGCCGCAAGAGCACCGGGGTCCTGCAGAGTGAAGGCAAGACCCGGAGTTCTATTTGACCGTGCTGAGACCCTCGGGTCGGCCTGACTGATCCGGCCGGTCGGGGATCAAGTCCACTCTCGTTCCCCACGTCGTTGATATCGGCCGAAGAGGTTACGGTGACTTGGGACGCGGTCCGGAGGAGGCATGGCCCAAGGGAAACCGAGAACCGTCGATCATCAGTTCTACATCAACGCATCTCCCGAGAAGGTCTTCCGTGCATTTACCGAGCCACGCCAGCTGGTCCGCTGGCTTTCGGAAGAGGCCGAGGTCGAACGACGGAAGGGCGGAGCGTACCGGCTGATTTTCGCCGGCGGGTGGCTCCACGAGGGATCGGTGGTCGGGTATAGCCCCGGCCGCAGCATCACGCTGGCCTGGTCCTGGCCGGGGGTCCCCGTAACGGGGACACGCCTGAAGATGTCGGTCAAACCGAAGGGCAGTGGCACGATCTTCCGGATGGTCCACACGGGCTTCCCGCCGGCCAAGGAGTGGGTCGACTTGTACGGGGGTGCGGAATGGGGCTGGACGTATTATGGCCTGAACCTGAAGTCAGTGCTCGAATCGGGTCACGACCTTCGATCTGCCGAAGATCGTTGAGAGTGCGCCCTCGGATGGGAGCGACGATGTCTCCGCGAAGGCCAGCTGTACGGGCGCCGACGGTTCTCACCCGGGACTCGCCCTCCCCGTTTGGGTTGGCCCCCCGTTCGGGAGAGACCTACTCCCAGGGTGTCTTCAGCAGGAGCGGATTCGTCCAGGGCGGCAGACCCCTTCTGAGCGAGCTGCCTCGATCGGGTCTGCTTTGTGCTCCACCAGTCTTTCGAGCCGAGCGGCGCGAGAACCAGCCGTCGGAGGACTCGTGAAGGAATCCGAGGTCCATAGCCATCGTGACCCTCCGCCGGCCACTGTCCGGAGGGTTCGCTGGACGGAGGATCTGGCGATGGTCCGCCGCCTGTTCCTGGACTACCAGCAATGGATTGCCGATCACCGGGACACCGCGCCCAAGGAGGCGTCCCGTGTGCAAGCGGGCCTCAATCTCTTGGAGGACCTGGTGCGCGGCCTGCCCGGGCCGTATGGGCCGCCGAGCGGAGACGTCCTCCTCTGGTATCACGGCGACGGCCTGGTTGCCTGTGGGGCGCTTCGGGAATTGGAACCGAAGGTTGGCGAAATCAAGCGGGTCTACGTCAGGCCGGATTACCGGGGCAAGGCCTTCGGCCGTCCCTTCGTTCTCGCGCTACTCCAACGAGCCCGAGAGCTGGGCTATGCGAAACTGCGGGCCGATACACTCCCGTCGATGCGCGCGGCCATCGAGTTCTACCAAGAGCTCGGGTTTCGCCCTATCCCGGCGTACTGGTCGCATCCGGTCGCGGGAGCGATCTTCTTCGAACGTAGCCTTGCGGAGTAGCGGGGGCCGGCGGAGCCGGTGCGGTCGACGCGTCCCTCCGCTCTTAGGAGGTAGGCGTCAAGGATTCCTTCGCCATCCGGTCGAGCCAGTCGCCCACCAGGACCCGGTAGAGTTTGTTCTGCTCCGTGAGGCCGAGGAGGTGACCGGAGTAATCCAAGACGGCTACCGTCGCCCGAGGGTAGCTTTCGAGCAGTTCCAACTGGTCACGATAGCCGACGAGCCTATCCTGCCGTCCGCAGATAATGAGGCTTGGTCGTAGAAACGGGCTGCTTTCGGGATCAAAGGACAGTTTCGATCCGGTCACTCGGGCGAGAAACGCCTCATTCGATCGTTCGGTCGCCGGCGCGAGCACGTCTTTGATGGCGTCCACGCCCCGTTGATCCTGGAGTACGAGCAACCCCCCGAGCCACTTCTCCATGTCGGAACGGAGCTCGGACATCTTCGCCGCGTTCTCTTCAAAGACCGCGCTCGCAGCCGGGTGCCTTTCGTCGCGCGGGTAGCGAGCCGCCACCCAGAGCATGAGCCCTAGCATCCTCGGAGCGAGCCGGTGGGTCACTGCCCGCGCAAGATATCCGCCGTACGACTGGCCCGCGAGGGCGAACCGCTGCCCGGGCAAGAGGGCCACGATGAAGTCTCCGACCGCGCGGGCCATGTCGTCATTCGACCGGATCCAATCCGGAGCGGGGCTACTCCCGTGCCCCGGAAGGTCGATGTAGATTCGTCTCCAGCCGGGGCGATCGTCGAACACCGGTTCTAAGCTGGGTTCCATCGCCGTATGGTCGAGCGGTAGACCGTGGAGCACTACGAGTGGTCGCCCGGTTCCCTTGCTCGTAAAGTTGAGGTCGACGGGCCTTGCGGCCCCGGACGCGGCGGTGGGGAGGGGCTCCGAGTGCGCCCGAACGCGCTCCTCGTCAGCGGATTCTTCGCTCCTCCGACGGGAACGTCCCCGCACCCCCTTCGGTGTCCTGCCCTCGTGTCCGACCATGACCGCTTTCCCTAGCGTCCCGCCTTGGGGGACGTCGACGGGCTACCTTAGCCCGTACCTGGTTTTACGAGAGCCGTATACGCCGTCTGCCGGCGCACCTTGTTGGCCTCAAACTCATACAGGTCACAGAATGCAACGGTGAATGCGCTCCCGTCCGTCTTGGCCAACCGAACGATTCCCTCCGTCACCACAACGTTCCCCTCCTCCAGGATTCGCGTGATCTCGCTGTGCATGGACTTGATCTCGGGAGACGGAGCCATGCTGCGTTCGACCGCCAGCTTCCCCCGAATCGGCTCGCTGCCAGGCTCGTAGCGCTCCACGTCATCCGTGTAGTGGGAGACCAATCCGGCCCAGTCCTGCCGGTTGAAACACTCGTTGCACTCCTTGACAATCTGTTTCTGATTGCTCATCGAGAGGCCACGGCGGTTTTCGTAGATAACGACCGGTGTGCGCGGCTCCGGATCCGGATGGTCTGTCTGGCCTACTTCCGTTCCCCTACCGGGATATATCGAGTCCGCCTCTTCCTCCGTCCGACCGTACCGGGTGACGGAAATGCCGCGGAGAATTATCGCAAATTTTTACATGACGCTCGACGGATACGGCGAATTCCCGGACTATCCGGGGTCGGACTTCGTGCCGCCCGAACCAGACGAGATGTGGAAGCTGCTCTGGAGCGGCCTCTACGACTCCGTCGACACCGTGATCTTCGGGCGTCGGGCCTACGAAGGGCATCTTCGCGTGCACACCGAGGCCGCCCGCAAGCCGGGGGACCCACCGTACATGTTCGACTATTCACGCTGGTTGGACCGGGCGAAGAAGGTCGTCCTCTCTCGGACGCTTACGCAGGCGACCTGGCCGAACACACGACTTCTGTCGGGCCCTCTGGAGGACGTAGTTGCCAGCTCAAGAGCGAACCTGGCAAGGACATCATTGTGGACGGAGGCCCGGCGCTCGTCAGCGATTTCGTCAAGCAGGGTCTGGTCGACGACTACCGGATGGCGGTGTGGCCCGTCATCCACGGCCGGGGCTTCGCGTACTGGCAGAAGATGGAGACGCAGCAGACACTTCGCCTCCTCTCGGTCCAAACGCTTCGGTACGGAGAGCTCGTGCTCCACTACGAAGCGGTGCGCTAGAGAATACCGAGGAGGACGGATCCATGCGCAAGGTGCTGATGATCATGTTCATGACGCTGGACGGCCGGGCGCAGTTCCCCATCTACCCGCCACCGGAAAACCAGGAGGACGATGAAGACCCGATGTGGCGGCCCCGGTTCGGATCGATCGATACGATTCTATTAGGGCAAAAGTCGTACCGCCTATGGGCGGCGCACTGGCCCGCCCGCAAGAACGATGCCAAGGCCGGGGCCTGGGAGAAGGAGTTCTCCCGGTTCGCCGACAAAGCCGAGAAGGTCGTGTTTTCAAAGACGCTCCAGGAACCGCTTTGGGAGAACACGCGAATCGTTCGTGGCTCTCCTCGAGAAGAGCTCGCCGTACTCCGGAAGGAAGAGGGGAAGGATCTCGCCCTCGGAGGAGGCCCCCGGCTGGCTCAGTCGTTTCTGGCGGACGGGCTCGTCGACGAGATGTTGCTCGCGGTCTTTCCGTCGATTGTCAGCAAGGGGAAACCGTTGTTTCGTACCGTAGACGACCCGGACTTCCCAGAGGACCGCATCGCCCTCGGGGCGCCCGGACGGCACGACTTTTCGCTTCGGGAGGCGCAGCCCCTGAGCGACAGCACGCTCTTCCTGCGCTACGAACGAAGAGGCTAGTCTACCGGGGAGACCCGGACCCGTGACCGGGGTCGGAAGCTCCGGCCGTTCTCCTATCGTGCGCTCGGCGTTTTCGCCGCGCGGCGGAGCTCCGAGAGCAAGGCTCCCACTTCGGCAGGACCGTCGTACCGGACACCCTCGATGAAGAATGTCGGAGTGCCGTTGACTCCGCTTCGAACACCGCTCATGAAGTCCCCCTCGATCCGGGAAGCGTACCTCCGTTGAGCCACCTCTCGACCCAGCTTGGAGACGTCCAAGCCCAAGCGCGATTCCTCCTTGGTAAAGGGAGCCTCGTCGCCCAGGAGGGACTGATGCTCGAACAGGAAGTCATGCATCGGCCAGAACTTTCCTTGGGCTCCGGCGGCTTCGGCAGTCTCGGCGGCCCAGTCCGCGAACGGGTGTGCGTTGGTAATCGGGAAGTTACGGAAGACGAATGCCAAGCTCCGACCCAGTTCCTGTTGGATCTGTTTGACAACGGGGTACGCTGCTCCACAGTACGGACACTGGTAATCCCCGTATTCCACCAGGACTACGCTTGCTCCCGGCGCTCCCGAAATGTGGTCCTGGTCGCCCACTGGGAGAGTTAGCCGAGGAGGGATGTAGGTCCTGGACACCGCCATCACTCCAGCTTTTCGAGCGCGGCGAGAATTCCGTCGGCGCCTGGGTTGACTCCGTCGGGGGAAAGGAAGCTCCAGCGGATGACCCCCTTTCGGTCGATGACGAACAGAGCCCGCGCTGACTCCCCGGTCCGGCCTTCGAACGCCCCGTACGCCCTAGAGACGGCGCCCTTGGGCTCGAAGTCCGCGAGGAGGGGAAAATTGAGCCTGCGATCCTTGGCAAACGCTAGGTGGGACCAGATACCGTCGACCGAGATGCCCAGCACCTCCGCTTCGAACTTCTTGAATGCCGGCATGACCTGGGCGTAAAGGCCCATCTGGTCCGAGCAGATGGGGCTCCAGTCGGCAGGATAGAAAGCCAGTACAACGGGTCGGCCAAGAAAATCCTTCAGGGAAACGGCCTGGTCTGGCGTGGTATTCAGAGTGAACGCGGGTGCCCGCTCGCCGGCCCTCAGAATCGAGGGCTTGCTCGGCGGCGTCTTCGACATTGCCGGGCAGTGTCTCGGGGATTGTATAAGTGTTACAGCTTACTCGTGGAACAGACTGGGTTCCAGCAGCGCGAGGCACCAACCCAACTAAGATTGCGGTGTAGGATCCGCGCCGTCTACCTCCGAAGCAAGGGGCATCCCGCGCATCTAGCGACGGCAGCCGGGGCCGGCATTACGTGCGGGGCTATGGAGGGACTCCTCGTGGATTCGAATGCGCAAAGGCTTTTGGTTCGTCGGAGCCGCGGGGAAGGCTGCCTATGGCCGGCACGGTGGATCTGTTCACCCCTGTTCACAAGGGGCTGCGGTCGATGATCTATGATCTCTCGGGGCGGATTCAGACAACGGATTTTGCAGATGGTTCGGCCGTCACTGCGCTTCTTCAGGACCTTGAGAACGACTTCGCTGTGGCCCGATCCGCCGGCTGCATACTGTGCACTCTTGCCATCCATGCCCACCACGAGGAGGCTGTCGTGTTCCCGCCGAGTGCGAAGTTTGCCAATCGCCTGGTCACGAGTCTGATTGAGGAACACCACGACTTAACGAGACGCGAGGAGGCCATCGTCCTGGCTGCGCGTGAGCTGAAGGGGCTTCCGACCGCCCAGGCTCGAATCGAAGCGGGGGCCCATCTGAATCGGCTCGCGAACCAGCTCTTTGCCGCGTACATTGCGCACATGAACCGGGAGGAGGTCGAGCTCGTGCCGCTATTGCGAGAGAGCTTCACCGATCCGGAACAGCTCGCCATGCAGGGGAAGATCATCGCCAGCTACCCACCGGATCAGCTGTTCGCAATGGTTAGCTGGATGCTTCGCTCGATGAATGTCACAGAACTCTCGGAGTTCATCTCCTCCGTGAAGGCGGGGGCTCCTCCCCCGCTCCTGAAGGCAGTGTCCGACCTGGGTGAGGCACAGGTCGAGCCCGCCCGCTGGGCCGAAGTCAGGCGACGTGTCGGGTTGTAGCCGAACTGTGGCTGCAACTGTTGTTGCAACCTGAAGGGGGATGCCTCCATCGTCGCAACCTAAGAAGTTCGATGGATGCTGTGGGGCATGCGGCTCGACTACGCCGGACTGCGCGTCAAGAACCTCAACCGCTCCGTGCGCTTTTACACGAGGGCCCTGGGCCTGCGTGTCGTGAAACGGGGCGACACCCGGGTCTGGGGAGGCGGGCTCTGGGTATTGTTGCGCGATCCGAATTCTCGCCGTCTGATCGAACTCAACTGGTATCCCAAGGGGTCAATCTTCTATGCCCCCTATCGGCCCGGCGACGCGCTCGATCATCTGGACTTTAGTCTCGGGGTCGCCCCCCGGGCCGCCTTGGAGCGGGTCCATCGGAAGCTCTTGAAGAGCGGAGCGAAATCGACCCGATGGACTCCGACAACTACCGAGGGTTGGAGCACCCACGTCCTGGATCCCAACGGGATCTGGATTACCGTAGGACGGAGACCCACGCGGAAGGAACGCGGAACGCCGGGCTAGCGCCCGACCACCGACAGGAGATTCAGTCAACGGTCAGCGGATTCCGTTCCGTGACCTGGACCTACGTGAAACGGGCCGGTAACCTAGCTGACGCGGCGATTCGCCACTTCAACGATGTCCATCTTTCATTGATGCAGGGGAAGGCACCGATAACTGCGCCGCTGGGCTGCTAGTTGGCGATCGGCGCATCGACTCGGTTTCCACGGTGAGCTCCGAATCCTCTGCCGCCCCTGCCCCCGGGGCCTGCCACTTCTGCCTCCAAGGTGCTCGGGATTCCCTAAACCGAAAGTTCTCCAAAACACTCCAGTCGAACGCGCATTCCCTGACGACAAAATCATCAGGGGCCGGCGGGGAGGGCGCCTTTTCCCTCTCGGAGAACGCGCTACTCTAAACACGCAACGCTCGTTGCACCTCTGCCGGCGACCCACGGAGACCCGCGGGTCGGCAGAGGTTCCCGTTCAGGTTACGGTGACGCTCATGGTCGTGTAGCATCCCTGCCCCGTGCTGTCCGGCACTGACACGTGAACTCCGTACGATCCGGCGGTCCCCCACGTGTGAGTAACGGAAGACCCGTACGTGAAGTTGAGATCAGGGCCCGAAGGGAACGGCCCAAACTGCCACATGGGTTGACCTGTCGAATCTCCAGCGGGTGCGGTAATTTCGGCAGTGAAGGTCGCTGTAAATGGAGCGGCTCCGGAGGTCGCAGATGCATTGATGGCGACCGAACAGTGCGGGGTCGACGAGCCCGTCGAAGTCGACTGTGGGGGCGAGGCAGCAAACAGTGCGACGGCTGCGATGAGTATCAAGACTGCGATAATTGCAACAACTACTCGAACCGCGTACGAGGAGCCGCCGGCTCCGGAGTCGTCCTCAGCCGGTTCCGGAGGCAGAGCCGGGGGCTGGTACTGGCCATCGATCGGCGTAGGGAAGAGCCGTGGCGGGAGTAAACTGGAGATGTCTGTGCGGACACCGCAGAAGTCGCAGGTGACAAAGCCGCTGTCCGCGATGGTCGGCAACGGGGCGCCGCAGCGCGGGCACGTGAACGGTACTTTCTCTGGGGGCACAGGGGGACTTGTTCCGCCGGCCATTCCTTAGAGGGTTGGTCGAGCCTCGCTCACTTCCTTTGGTCTCTTCACGAGGGGAACAACCGTGAACTCTGCGGAGTTAGTCTAGTGTGCAAGGACCATTGCGACTCCAGCACCGAAGTGGGCAGCCCTACGGCGTGCAATCACCAAGACGGTGCGACTGCGTACGACTCGTTAACCATTGCGGGCATCAGGTCCCCTAGCTCATGACCTGCGGATCCGAAACCACGCCGGCCAGTGGCTGGAGAGAGATGGTCGGCTTCAACCCCTGTTTCACCGCCCACCGGTAACGATACCTAGGGGCCGTCAGAGTCAGCCGGGCGGCCAGTCCGAGAGAGTGGCCTGATTAACCGGCCATCTCTCCGGCCCTCATGCGCATGTCGGTCTTCGTCGGGAGCAGCCTAGACGGTTTCATCGCGCGCAAGAACGGCAGTTTGGACTTCCTTCCGACTGTAAGCGGGGATCCGAACGGGTATCCGGAGTTCCTTGCAACCATCGACGCCGTCGTCATCGGCCGCAATACGTACGAGTGGATCCTCGACTGGATGCGAAGGACCCGTGGGGACTGGCCTTACGACAAGCCGGTTACGGTGCTGACCCGTAGACCCGGCCGATTAGGCGTCCCGCAGGGGGTAAATTGCGAAGCGAGGAACTGCTCACCCCGCAGGGCGGCGGCCCTGCTCGAAAGGCGGGGGGTCCGGAGCGTTTACGTGGACGGCGGAAAGACCGTCCAGGGCTTCCTGCGGGCCGGCTTGATCGGGCGCGTCATCATCAACCGCTACCCGGTGCTGATAGGGCAAGGTATCCCTCTCTTCGGGGAGCTTCCGCGCGACATTCGGCTGAAGCACGTTTCTACCGCGACATATCCCAATGGTTTGGTCAAGTCCGAGTATCGGGTTCTGCCACCGCGGCGGAGCGACCGTGCGCGGCGGCACCATGGGTAGGGCCCCGTCCGTACCCTCTTTCCGAGCGCCGTCGGAGCTGCTGCCGCCCTAGTCGGGTGGCTCGAACCGAACCAGGTTCACGCCAGGTTCATCTTTGTCAGAAGCGCACCGAATCGAGGGTCGTTCCGAATGTGCTCAAACGCCGGCTCGCTCCGAATCAACTGCAGTCCGATAGTGTGCTCTTCCCACGCCTTCTGGAACAACCGGAAGCACTCGTCGAGGTCACCCAGTACTCCGTGGAGCATAGCTAGCTCGGCATTCGTCGTCTTCGGGCGTGCCCTCCTCAGCTGTTCGAA
>JASHOK010000047.1 GCA_030041175.1 Thermoplasmata archaeon
TCTCGTTCGTCTCCGTCGACGCTCTGTTCCACTGGGCCGCGGGCACCGCGACGAGCGCTCGGAGGAGCGCCCTAGCGGTTACCCATCACGGGAACCGGGTCAGGTCCTGACGGGAGCAGCCTTACCGTGACCCGACGACGCTGGTGGGGCGACGGGGCTGAGGAGCGGACGGGGTCTCCGGACCCTCCCGGTGCGCGCCCACCCTGCCGGCCTAGCACGACTGCGGCGGCCGGACTGTTGGGATCGAATCACTCTAAGAAACAGGGGAAGGAAGGGGTTCGTCGCTCGTTCGGGGGGTAGGCCCTACGAGGACGGAGGGGGCGGTGGCGGAGACCCGCCCACGCCCGGCGGCACGCCGCCCGAGGCACCCGGCGGCGCCGAGCCGCCCTGCCATGCCTGCGGAGCCGGTGCCGGCTTCTTCCGGCGCATCAGGAGCACCACGGCGATGATCGCCACGATCGCGATGACCGCGCCGATGATGCCGTATTCCTCGGCGGGGCTCAGCGAGGTCGAGACCGGCGCCGCCTTCACCGTGATCGAGACGGTCGCCTTCACGGAGGTTCCGAGGCTGTCCGTGACGGTCAGGTTGACCGCATACGTCCCGGCCTTCGAGTAGGTGTGGGCCGCCGGGTCCTGCACGGCGCTCGTGGTTCCGTCGCCGAAGGTCCACGCGTAGGTGTAGGTCCCGCTGCCCCCGGTCGGCGAGGTAGTGAACGTGACCGAGCCGCCGGCCGTGATCGAGGTCGCCGAGGGGGTGATCGTCGCGACGAGCGAGGGGTTCACGTTCGCGGTGACCGGGGCCGACGTTCCGCCGATGTAGAAGAAGTCGGACCAGGTGGCGCTGGCCGAGTACGTCCCGTGGGTCGCGTAGGTGTGCTGGAACGCGGTCGAGTAGGGCGTCGAGCTGTTGACGCCGGCAGCGCCTCGGGCGCTGGAACTGTGGCCGTCACCATAGTTGACGGTCCATCCCGCCACCCAGCCCGTACCGGTGCCGACCGTCCAGCTGGCGGTGAACGTCTGGGCCGTGCCGTTGTCCACCGTGGCCGGAGCTACCGCGAGCGAGGCCTGCGGGGCAACCTCGAAGACCAGCTCGGTGCCGGTACAGTTGCCCGCCGGGTAGCAATCCCCACCGACCAGGAACGCGCCGATGTCGGTCGAGTTCGTGGAGAGTGCGGGTCCCTCGAGGGCATCGAAGGAATCGGGGAGCTGGGTCGACGCGGTGTACCAGAGCCCGGAGAGGAACCACCAGACATCGTGGTACGTCCCGTAGGTGTAGTTGTAGCCGCCGATCATCATCACGGCGCCGAGCTGCGCGTCCCAGGTCATCGACATGTCGTCGCGACCGGGAGGCGTCGCGCACGTCGGGTTGCAGCCGGCGTCCTGGGCACTGATGTTCACCCAGTTGCCCGCCAGCTCCTCGCCGCCGGAGTAGGTGTAGGTCCAGTTCTCGGGGAACTCCGCCTCGAAGTCCCAGCCGCCGAAGAGGACGAGGTAGCCGTCAGTCGGGTCGTAGACCATGGACGTGTAGCCGAGCCAGGTGTACGATCCCCAGCCGGGGCCGTAATCGATGGTGGACCAGCCGGTGGGCGTCAGGAGCCAGGTCAGCGCGTAGGCATTGACGTCACAGCCGTCGTCACTGCAGCCATCGACCAGGACGAATCCGCCGAGAGCCGGGTCGTAGGCACTGGCACTGCCGCCGATGCCCCCACCGGATAGCAGGGGTTCGCCAATCCCGCTGAGCAGGACACCGACCGAACTGGTGATGTTGGTCCAGTGCCCGTTGAAGAGCCAGGTGGAGTTCGTTCCGTACCCGTCTTCGCCCCAGCCGGCGACCATGATCACGCCGCTAAACTGGGGATCGTATCCGAAGCCGGGATAGGTGACGGGGCTCGGAGAGAGGGTCAGAGACCCCGTGAGGTTGGTCCAGGTGATCCCGTTGTAGACCCAGGTCAGGCTCTCGTACGGAACGACCGATGGAACCGAGTCCGCCGTATAGAGGACGACCTCGCTCAGCAGCGGGTCGAAGGCCATCTTGGAGCCCAGGCCGACCAGCGGGATGTTCCCGCCGGAGGCGGCGCTGATGTTGGCCGTCGCGTTGTACCAGGTCAGCGCGCCGAAGGTCGGCGCGGCGCTGGTGGGGACGCTCTGGGCCGACGCGCTAGCGCGAACGCCGCCCGAGGTGGAGGCCGTGATCGCCCCGCGACTCTGAGCCGCGGGATGCGCGGTGGCCCCGGTTCCGGTCGGAGCGGCAGAGCCGCAGTCGGCGGTTCCGTCGCCGTCGGAGCGACAGGTGACGGCGCCCGGATGCAGCGCCGCCGCCGAGTTGACGGAGGCCACGGCCTGACTGAGCATCTGCGTACCCGCGGGCGTTACCCCGGGATCCGACAGAGCCGCCGCCGGCGCGACCGATGTGGCGGGCGCTCGTACGCCAACCCCTCCGGCCGCGAAGGCGCCAACCGCGAGCACGACGACGATCAGACTGATGGCGATAGCTCCCGAGGACAAGGCTCGAGACATTGCGGTTCGCTGGTCGCTCCGTCTATTTCAATCTCTCGACTCACTTCGGCGTTTGTCGTCAGCCTCGCCTCCGGCGTTCCGAGCGCCCCGAGCCGGCGCGACCCCAACCCTAGGGTTTCGATTAAATACGTGTACATCCCCATTTGTCGCGGGAGAGGCATGCACACGTACGTCGACCTCTATTTCTCGCCCGACGGGATCTCGCCGCTCAAGATCGCCGAGCGACTGCGCGAGCACGCCGGCCTGTCCTTCATCGTCGGCGCGCATGACCTGGTCTTCGAGTGGGGAAGCGTGAAGGAGTTCCGGGAACGGCTCCAGAAGCTCCACGACGCGCTCAAAGGCACCGGGGTCACCTACCATTGCGAGTCGGTCATCGACGACCCGACCTTCATCGAGCCGACGCCCTGGCCTCCACCGCTGCCGGGCGTTGCCCGAGAGAACCCCGGGTACTCCACCCAAGGGTAAGCCGACCACCCCCCCACCCCCCTCTTTCGAGTGGAGCGATTCTACCAACCTTCGGTCGCGGGATCAACCCCGTCTCTTTCCAGCTCGGTCCGAATTGCGGGCGGGATTGGTTTCTTGGAATTTTTTGCGTAATCGTAGGTGACGATTGCGGTCTGGCCGCGGGCAGTCACGAGCTGCTGTCGCAGATCGGTGAAGCGGTAGAGCAGGGAAAAGCTGGTTCGGCCGAGCGGACGGGCCGGGGCGACTTCCCCGAGAAGTTCCGTATCGTAGGCGACCGGGGCGAGGTATCGGCACCGGGCCTCGGCGATGATGATGTCGAGGTGGAAGGGGTCGGTGCTCCGGTGAAGGCGAAGGTAGTACTCGCAGCGGAGGGTTTCCATGAACCGGAAGTAGGCGGCGTGGTTGAGGTGCTGAAGGACGTCGATCTCAGCGTACTGGATGCGGAAGCTCCGGGAGTGGGGCCAGGGAGTTCCGGAGGGAGGAGGAGAGGGGGTGGGAGGTAAGGAGGAGCCGGAGGAGGAGGGAGGTGCGTGAGGTGGTGAGGAGGTCATGCTCGGCCGGCCAGCGGAGGGCCGGATTATATGGTAATGGATGGTGGCACGCTACCGGACGGGGGCTATTCGGCGTGACGTGGGGGACGGCCACCCCGGAACGGCACTGGGTTCTGTGCGGAGCGCACCGGCAGACCGCCCGGGGTTCCACTGGAAACGGGGGGGTGGGGGTCTCCTGACCGACCCCCTCCCGGGCGACCGGGCCGTCGAAGGCGAAATGGCCCGGGCCGTCGAGCAGGTCCGGGACGCGGTCCGGCGCCATTCGACCCGGTTCGAGCGCGCGATCCCGCTGATCGCGAGCGAGAATCTGTTGTCTCCCTACGCGAAGGAGCTGATGGTCAGCGACTTTCATTCTCGCTACGCGGAGGGGCTTCCCGGCGAGCGGTATTACGAGGGCAACGAGCAGGTCGACGAGGTGGAAACGCTCTGCCTGGACCTGGCGCGGCGTCTCTTCCGGTGCTCGTTCGCCGACGTTCGGCCGATCTCGGGCACGGTCGCCAATCTCGCGGTCCTGAAGGCGCTGGCCGAGCCCGGTGACCCGGTCGGCACCTGCCGACTCGCGGACGGCGCGCATATCTCGAGTGCCGCGTTCGGCGCCTTCGGCCTCCGGTCGGTCAAACCCGTCTACTATGCCTGGGATGCCGAGCGGATGACGATCGACGTCCCGAAGACGAAGGAGATCCTCCGATCCGCGAGGCCGAAGCTCTGCCTGTTCGGCCTGTCACTCTTCCTGTTTCCGCTCCCGCTCTCCGAGCTCTCGCCGACGCTGGAGGAGGTCGGGGCCCGCGGCTGGTATGATGCGGCCCACGTCCTGGGGCTGATCGCCGGCGGAGAGTTCCAGGACCCGCTGCACGAGGGCTGCACCGTCCTGTCGGCGTCGACGCACAAGACGCTCCCGGGTCCGCAGCACGGGATCCTGCTGGGGAATACGGACGACCCGGACGTCGTGAAGCGGCTCACATCGGCGGCGTTTCCCGGCGTGACCAGCAACCACCACCTGCACTCGATGGCCGCGCTCGCGGTGAGCCTGGCCGAGCACCTGGCCTTCGGCCGGGCCTATGCCCGGCAGGTGATCGCCAACGCGAAGGCGCTCGGTGCCGCGCTCCACGCCCGGGGCTTCGACGTGCTGGGCGAGCGGCTCGGGTTCACGGCGTCCCACACTCTCGCCGTCCGCGTCACCCGAGAGGGGGGTGGCGAGGAGGTCGCGCGAAAGCTCGCCGCCGCGGGGATCATCACGAACAAGAACCTGCTGCCCGGTGACACGAGTCCGAAGCACCCGGGCGGCATCCGTCTCGGGACGCCCGAGGTGACCCGGGTCGGGATGACGGAGAAGGAGATGGTCCGGATCGCCGAGCTGATGGACGACCTGCTGCACCGCGGCCGGGACCCGGCGACGGTCGCCGAGGATGTGGCGGCGTTCAAGCTGGGATACACGGGTCTCCGCTACTGCTTCGGCGCCGGCGAGGCGGCCTATCGGTACTACGACCTCGTGGGCCATCCACCGGCCTAGTGGTCCTCCGGCTCTTCGGGCACCGAAGGCTCCTGGGCGGCGCGGGAGGCCTCCCAGACGGCCGGGTCGAATTCTATCGTCGCGGCGGAGGGCCGGGCCGGGGCCCTCCGGTACGCCAGCCGGTGTCCGTCCGTCCGGACCGGCACGAGGCTTCCATCGGCGACCAGGGCGGCGATCCACTCGGCCCACTCCTCGGGCTGAACGGCCGGTCCCGTCCAGCCGTCCGCGAGCTCGTCGGCGCGGCGGGGCACGGACGGATCCGCCCGGGACAGCAGGTGGTCTCGGCCCTGAGCGATCCGTTCGAGCTCGACGTCCTCCACCGGTCCGGGCGTGGACCGGCTCCGTCGGCGGAGCACCAGCCCGAGCGCTACGGCCACGACCGCCACGGCGCCGAGTCCCAGGAGTTCCAGCGTCGTCCGGGAGCCCCAGCCCCCCGGTCCGTGCCCTCCGGAGGTCGAGGCTGCCGGCGTCACGTTGACCTGGAAGAGGACCGACGCGGTACTGCCCAGCGCATCCGTGACCGTGAGCGTCACGTTCGCCCAGCCCTGGCTCTGGGCGGAGATGCTGCAGCTGACGAGCCCATCGAGCTCCAGGACCGAGCTGCACCAGGGAAGCGCGGTGCCGGAGCTGTTCCACCGGGAGGAGAAGGGCGGGTCGCCGCCCGTGACCACGGCCGTCAGCGACTGGGTCTGGTTGGCGCGGAAGCGGACGGAGGAGTTCCCCTCCGCGCGAGCCGCCAGCGTCAGTACGACGAGAATCCCGGCCGTGGCCGAGACGTTCTCCCCGAAGTGATCCGCCACGGTGGCTCGGACCTCGTACTCGCCGGGCGTGGAGAAGGCCGTTGGGAAGTTCCAGGACGAGGCGTTGGTGAACTCGCAGAGGGTGCCGGCCGTTCGGCCGGTGGAGAGACAGGCCGGACCGTACGGGGGGGTCCCGGTGGCGTTCGCGACCCGGACGGTCAGGACGATCGTTCGGTTCGTGTAGGTGACGAAGGCGGTCGAGTCGAGGGAGACCTCCTCGACGGGCCGGACCGAGACCGGCGGGAAGAAGGTCTGCGCGGTCGAGTATCCGTTGCTGACCGAAGCGGTGGGGGTCGTATTGCCCGAGGCCGGGTAGGAACCGACCGCCTGGCAGGTCAGGTTCGCGATGCCATCGGGGAGGTCGACCGCCGTGCAGGAGCCGCTCACGGGCGCGGCACCGAGACCCGGGTCCACGGTGAGCGAGTACGGATACCCGGCAGCGCCGGTCGCCTGCGCGGAGAAGGTCACGGGCACGCCGGGGTCGACCGGCGACGGCGAGACCGCCGTGGCGTTGACGGCGGTCGCCACCGGGGTCAGCGAGAGGACCGGGCTCTCCGCCGTCTCGACGGTGGATCCGTAGGTCCCGGTGACCACGACGGAAATGGCGCCGACCCAGGTCGGGTCGAGGCCCACCGCCGTCACGTTCTGCGTGTCGTTCGGCGAAACGGACCACTCGAGTCCGCTCCACAGCCACTGGTAGGTGAGCGGGGCGGCCGCGGGTCCGCCGGCGGCGTTGGTCGCCGAGACGGACAGCGCGGTCGGCGCGCCGACGCTGACGGACAGGGGACCGGAGACGTTGATCTCGGCCGCGGCGAGCTCCGCCTCCCAGTCGATGGTACCCGGGCTCACGCCCGTCGTGGGGTCGACCTCAAAGAAGCCGGCCGGGGCACCGGAGGTGGCGTAGCCGAGCGGGCCGTACGGGCCGGAGTAGTCCTCGCAGAGGGTGTCGACGCACCGACTCGTCGGAATCGGGAGCGGCACGGAGATCTGTCCACCGGTGGCCGTCGTCGCGGAGGCACTCGTCGGTATGCAGCTGTCGGTGGAGGTGGTTCCCTCTTTGGTAATCTCTGTGTAGAAGTAGTCCACCCGCACCGTGACCCCCACCACGGAGGGTAGTGGCGTCGCCGAGCCCACCAGGTCGAGCGTTCCGGTAGCGGTCGGCGGGGCGGCGGCTCCCGGACAGGCGCCGGCGATCGAGGGCGTTACGGGAAGACCGGAGCGGTTGCCGGTGAGCGGAGCGGGAGCCGACGCGAGCACGACGGCCAGCGCCAGGATCACCGCGCCGGCCGTCGTCAGCCCATAGGACGTGGGCCCGGGCCCAGCTACTTCGCTCCAGTGCCGCATGGTCCGACTCCGCGAACCGTGCCTCGGGTCGCGGGACGAGCAACCCCGGTAGAGCGATAGACGGGGTCTTAATCCGTCCGGTGAGGTCCGGGGGTGTCTCCAGGGGACCCGGCGCCCCCGGTTCGGCCGCCCCGACGGCTAGGCCCTCCCCAGCGGTACTCGGGCCAGCGTCGTGTGGCGCGGCCCCATAGGCAGGAGAAGGCTCTCCTTGAGTTGCAGCTCGGAAACCCGGCTGCGCGACCACCGCCGGTCCCTCATTTCGGGTGCGGTCAGAAACCGCCGGGCCCAGACGAGGCTCCCGGGGGAACGAATGCGCGCCAGGGTGAGATGCGGCACGTACGGTCGGTCCTCCGACGCGAAACCGCGGACGACCAGCGCCTGGCGAAGCCGGTCGGCAAGGGCACGGAGCTCGTCGGATCCGGTCGTGACGCCCGCCCAGACGACCCGGGGCCGTCGGGCGTCGGGGAATGCCCCCACGCCTTGGAGCTCGAGGTCGAACGGCTCCGAGGTCGTCGAGGCCTCCCGGAGACTCTCGAGCACGAGGGGAACCCGCTCCGAGGCCAGCTCCGCGAAGAAGTGCAGCGTGAGGTGGTCCTCCGGATGGAACTCCGGCGGTACCGGTTCCGATGGCGGGGGAACCGCCACTGCGACGAACGCTCGCATCCGGGGAATCTGGCAGCAGCGGCTACGATATTCAGATTGCCGGCCGGCCCCCGAGGCTCCGGCGGTGGACCGAAAGGACCCAGACGCAGCCGCGGAGCCGAGGCACCTGGAGGCGGTCCAGGACCCGGCGAACGGACCGCGCTTTGCCGACGTCGCTGACGAGCACGAGCAGCGCGGCGCCGGCGTCCCGGGCCTTCGTCCAGTCCCGCTCGATGCGTTCGCGCCGGGAAGCGCCCGAGACCTCCGCCTCGACGAAGATCTCCCGACCGCCAAAGGCCCGCCAGATCCAGGCCGTTCGGCGTCGCTCCAGGAAGGCCTGGAGCTCCGCCGGGCTCCACCGCCGATGCTCGGGAGGCAGGACCGCGACACGTCCGTCCGGCAACCGGGTGTCGAACCGCCCCTGTCGGAGGATCTCGAGACGTTCGTGCCGTCGGGCAAAGATCCGGAGCGCTTCGACCAGCAGCATACGGTGCTCCACACTCTCAGGCCGGGCTCCCGTGCGGGCGGTGAGGCCGACCCGCTCCGCGCCGGAAAGGGTGAGCTCGAGCAGGTCCGGTCGCTCCCGGCAACGGACCCAGCCCCGTCGGCGCAGCTCTTCCAGAACTCGTCGCGTCTCCAGCGGGTCGGACGAGTCGGTGGGCAGCTCGGGCGCGATCCACGCGAGGAGTCGCTCGGACGTGACCGCCACTCCCTCCGCACTCAGGGCGACCATCCCGAGGAGCAGCCGGTCCTCCAGTCCCTCTTCCTGGGAGCCGGCGCCGGTGACCCCCGAAGCGAGGGGTTCGCCGTACTGCTCGGCCGTCCGTGCGACCACGGTCCGCCAGCCCAGTTCGTCCGGCGCCGGGGCCGCGGGAACTGGCTCAAGGCGTCGGTCGGCGCCCGGGCCGGTCGAGCTCACGACCGCCCAGCCGGCGGGCAGCGCCGGAAGCACCTCCTCGGAAACGGTGGGGGAGAGGCCCGCCCAGCTGCCGGTCTCCGCCGCGGTCGCCCAGGGGATCCGAAACAGGTAGACCGAGCCGGCGGCCCCGGTCAGCGCCTCTCGAACCTCGTGCGCGAGGCGGGCCGGGTATTGGGTCGCGGCGACAAGGCCGAGACCGAACTTCCGTCCCTCGGCGATGATCTCGCTCAGCAGCCGGGACGGAAACAGATGCGCCTCGTCCAGGACGAAGAGCACCCGGAGCTGCGCCGGGGGCCCGTCCACCGCCGCGCGACGGACCTGGTCCAGATAGATCCGGGTGAGGAGCAGCGTCACCGCGAAGGTGACGCCCTCCGGCCCCAGTTCCCCGATCGGGAGCCGCCAGAGGATCGAGCCGCCCGCACGAAGCCGGTCACTGGCGGCGAGCGCGCGATCTCGGGGAGCGAGTAGCCCCGCCAGCAGCGGAGAGGCGACGACCTTCGACACGCGGGAGGCCGCCGGCCAGAGAAACTCCGGCTGCCGCCGGACGAGTCCATCGATCTCGTCGAGGAAGCGGGCCAGCTCGGGGGTCGCGGTGGCGAGGCGGGCGGCGTCCCGCCGGCGGGGATCCGTGAGCAGCCCCCAGAGGTCCGTCAGGTCCCCGTCCTGCTCCTGGACGATGCGGAGAAACGTCTCGAAGATCCGTTCCAGTCGGAACCCCCAGTAGGTTTCCCCGCTCTCCGGCGATAGCCGCTTCAGCGCCGCAATGAGATGGGCGATCAGCATCGGCCGGTCTTCCGCAGGGACCGGTCCGAAGACCGAGAGACCCGCCAGCGTCTGGGGGGTTCCGCTGACATCGATCCCGAGCAATCGGTCGACGGTGGCCGGGGGGAGCTGCGCCACCACGCGAGGGGCGAGGTCCCCGTGGACATCGAAGAGTACCACGGAGCGTCCTTCGAGGAGAGCGGACCGAGCGATCTGCGCGAGCGCCGAGGTCTTTCCCACGCCGGACGCGCCCAGCAGGATTCCGTGGCGGAGGCGGGGGTCATCCACCGGATCGCTCGAAAGCGGGAACGATGCCGCAGTACGGATGGCCTCCGGCCGGACCGGCACGGCCCGGGGTCGGGAGCTCCGGGGACGGGCGCCGGAGTTCCAGCTTCGTCGGATCCGTCGGCCGGCCCGGAACGTCCGCAGGCGCCCGGGCATATCGGCCAGGCTTCCGGCCCGAAGATGGGAACGGACCGCATCTTCGAGCGCCGGGAGGTCCGGGGCCGACGCCGCTGCGAAACGTCCCCGCGTGGCCGTTCGCACCTCTCCATCTCGGGCAACGATCCAGTGCGTCTGGGTCGCTACCCAGCCGGCATGCGGAGCGGGGAGCAGGTGCTCGACGACGAGACCCCCGGGACCCGGGTATACGGCCGGCGTGGATGCGACCCCTCGCCGCTCGGAAATCCGGGGGCCGGCTTTCATCGCGTCCGACCCTGGGTCCGGCTCGGGGGTCTCGACCACCTCGAACCAGGCATCGGACCAACCCGTCGGCGGCGAGGGAGCCCGGTCCCGGAAGCGGGGTGTCCAGTTCAGCGGAAGTCCCGAACGCGCGGCCTCCAAGGCGGTCCAGGCCCGGGTCGAGAACGGCAGCAGCCGCACCTCGCCGTCGTGACCATCCCACCATTGTTCCAGCAGGAGGGCCTCGCCTCTGGGGGCGTCCCGAAGCCGCGAGTGGAACCGGCCGAGCAGGAGCCGGAGCCACAGCCGATCCGAGCCCGGGGCCAGGTAGAGCGCGGGGAGCCGGGGGGAAGGCGGGCGAGTCACGAAAGGCTCCGTCCCCTCCGGTCGAGGGCCCGGACCGCCGACTCCAGTTCGGGGAGGCGGTTCACCCGGGCAAAGTGGATCAGCAGCGCCGTCGAGGTAACGCGACGGACGACGCGGTCAACGTCCCAGAGCCGGACGGTCCACAGCTGGCGTCCATCGGGCAGCCGGTAGAGCCGGGCCCAGGGGCGATACGGACCCGCGATCGGTACCCGCACCCGACCCACGTAGGTAATCGCCGACGAGCCGTCGGGAGGAGGGAGCGGGTCGTCGTCCCGAAGCCAGAGAAGGGGTTGGGCTGGAACCGGTTGGCGGGGCGGCGTTGTAAGGACCTCTAGGTGTTCCATAGTTCTCGCCGGTCCCCTCCCGCCGGGCGGACCCACCGGTGAGAGGAGTGCAGACGGTGGGCGCCCGGGCGGTGTCGTTCGGTACCGAACGACCGCCACGGAGCGAACAGTGCCGAGGGGTCCGCCGCAACCACCGAAGCACGGTTGCGCCCGGGGCACCGGGACCGGCCGTTACCGACCGGGAAGGGCTGTATCGAAGATCCCGAACGGAGACGAGGACCCGCCACCCCTCCGGGCAGCCGGTCGGCCCGTCACGCGCCGGCGGTCGAGTCCACCCGCAAACTCGAACCGGATCTTATCGACGCAGCGTTCGAACGGTAACGGGGTCCGTGGAAACGAGGAGAAATCTCCCCGGACCTGCGGACGTGCGGTTACCGCTCAGCGCTCGGGTTTCGAGCCGATACGCCCGGTCGCGCGACGAGGTTCCATCGATCGGGAACGAGGGGGCGCGGTGGGCGGGGCAAGGCTCGAGACCGTACATGCTGGACGACGGTCACAGCGCGGCCCCGGAGGTGAGGGGTTGCTCTGCCGCCGAACGATGAACGATGAACGGGAGAGAGAAACAGAAGGGGGTGAAGGTCCCGCCCGCACGCGAGAGACGCGGTGCCGTCTCTCCTACGCGATGTAGGGGGGACCCTCGGGGTGGTTTGCGGCAGAGCATCGGGGCCGACGGTATTTGAGTCGCCGACGGAGGGAGGCTGAAACGCCTCCCCGAGCCGGCGTTTCGGCTCAGCGCCGGCGGGTCGGCGTCGCAAGAGCCGGGGGTACGGCCGGGGCCGTCGTGGACGGGGTCCCGGTCGCTCGGCTCTTCAATCTTGGGAGGACCCAGCGCTCCCCCCAGGCGCGGAGCTCCCGCGTCGCGGGAGCCAGGCCGAGCCCCATCTCCGTGAGCGAGTAGACGACGCTGAACGGACGCGTGCTCACGACCGTGCGCTGGACCACGCCGGCGTTCTCGAGGTACTTCAGGGTGGCACTCAACGTCTTCGCGTTCAGCCGAGGATTGGACCGGAGGAGCTCGCTGAATCGCTGCGGCCCGTCGAGCAATCGGTGGACGATCGCCAGTCTCCACTCGGTTCCGACCACGGAGATCGCGGCCATGACCGGACAGAGCGCGCGTCCCTCAGGCGTGTAAGCTTCCTTGCCGGCGTGACCGTCTCCCGGATGCGTGCGTGCGCTGACCGACACCATGTCCTGCCGGCGCTACCACCCCCGGACGGATTATATCGTCACCCATCGAAACCGAGTTACTCCGGACCATCAAATCCCGCACGCCGAGTCTCCGCGGTCACCGTTCACGTCAGGGTTCGGAGAGGGAGCTGTTTTCTTCCGCTCGTCCTCCGGGCGGCCGATGACGCCGGACCGGCCCGAGTACGAGCTTTCGGTCGAGCAGGAGCTTCCGGCGGCCGCGGACGGGGCTCCCCGTCGGGCTCGGCTGACGGCTCGCTGGTCCGGGGGGTCCACTCCGCTCGCGGACGAGGCCGAGATCGCCCGAACCCTGCGCGACCTGGTGGACCGACTGGCCCGTGCGGCCGATGCGGCGGGCGTTGGCAGCCGGGGCCCGTCCGAGGCCCATCCCGACCGACCGCTCTCCGAGCTGCTTGAGACCTACCGGCCCCGACAGTTCGAGCTGGTGGAGCTGCTCCATGCCGATGGCGAGCTCACCGATGCCGAGTTCGAGCTGTTGCGGAGCCATGTGGCCCCCTTGCCGGCCGGCGCTCGCGCGGCCCCCGACGCGTCGGCCGCTCCCCCGGCACCGGTGCGCAGCTCCGCTCGTCCGGTCGACGAGCTGCTGCAGACGTACCAGATCGAGTCGCTCCGTCAGGCAGGGGCCGTTCGAGCCCGGCGCCAGATTTCGTTCGAGGAGTACATGTCGCTCAAGCGGCACTTTTCGAGTCCCGGCCCGGACACGACCCAATCCCGCCCGGCGGGTTAGCGGGCCGCCCAGGGGACAAAACCGACCAAGAGCGTGCCCACATCGGTGAAGCCAGGTCGCACCGGAAACGTCTCGGTCGGGGCGTCTCCGTCCAGTCGGCGGCCCATCCAGATTCCGGCGGCCCCGCCCCGGTCGGCGACATCTCCCGACGTTCTTAACGCACCGAGGAATGCCTCCCGTCGGACCGTCGCCTGCGAGGCCGCCCGCAGGAAGGCCCGGACCTCCTCGCCGCGTTCCCCTCCCTCGACCGTGTCGAACGTGGCTGTCGCAAAGACCGCGAGACCCCGGGACTGCGGACGGGCCGACGGAGTTTCGGTCGTCGGCAGGGGGATCGAAGGAACGGCCGTCCCGGTCGAGCCGCTCCCACCGGAGCGCGTAGGGAGCGGCTCGGCCACCTGTTCGGTACGGATCGTTTCCAGTCCCTCGACGAACCTCGCCGCCGCTTCAGCCGGAGATCCGGACAGATGCACGGCGACCAGCCGGCTGATCCATCCCTGACCGGCGAGAAGATTGCCTGACGCCTCGATCGCGTCCGCCGGGCCGGTGACGACGACCGGTCGATGGACGTTCGGCCCCGGTGGCGGAGGTGCCGCCGGCAGCGGAGCGGCCGCTTCGGTGGCCGCCAGGAGCCCGGCCACGCGTGCTCGCTCGCCCTCCGGAGCCGGGACGGTCGGTCCACCGCCGACCCACTCCGCTCCCTCGCCGCGGTCGACGACCAGCGTGACGACCACCGGCGCGCGCGCCGCCACCCCGAGCCGACCGCCGACGGCCCCGGTACCGATGTCCCGAGCCACCCGGACCATGTCGAGGGCGCCGGCCTGGGCACGGATCCGCTCGAGGAGCCGTCGCCAGCCGGGGCCGTCCCAGCCCGCCGGTGGGCCGGCCGTTACCGCGAGCGCTCCGGGCGAGAGCAGGACGAGCAGGAGGTCGTCGGACCCGAGGCCGGTGACCAGTTCGAGGAGGTTGGCGCGGGCTGCCTCCGCCGCGCTCGAGCCGGGCCAGGGGTCGGGTACTCGGAGGTGCTGGAACTGCAGGGCTTCCGGCGACGCGACCGCGCTGGCGACGAGTCCCTGGGTCAGCCGTTCCCCCAGCATCTCCTGCGCGGCGAGTGCCATCGACCCCGCGGCGTTCCCGAGGGCGACGAAGGCGATCTCCCGGAAACGCGACACCGGGACGAACCGGTTCCCGATCCGGAGGATGTCCTCGTGGAGCCGGAGGCCGGCCCGGACCGCCCGATACGCGTCGGCGCCTTCGATCGCCGTGCGGAACGCGGTTTCGAACGGAGAACGGGGCTCGAACGGCGGGGCCTCCGGCACGAGCTGAGCTCCGCGGAGTCGGAGCCGTTCGGGAAGATATCGTTGGGGTGGGGCGCTCAGCCGAGCTGAAGCCCTTCGACCGAGCGCGGAGCGGCGTCCGTCAGGAACCGGTCGATCGCGAACGTCGCGGGATCCAGATCGGTCTTCTCCCCCATCACGCTCTGGGCCACGCGCCGGGTCGAGGCCGGTGCCAGCATGAAGCCGTGGCCGCCGAAGCCGTTGGCGTGGATGAACCCGCGGAGCCGGGGGTCCGGGCCGATCACGGGGAGTCCGTCCGGCGTATCGTCGTAGAAGCCGGACCAGGCCCGGAGGACGCCGAGCGGCCCGATGGACGGCACGAGACCGACGAGGGCTCGGGCCATCGACCGCAGGAAGGCGATGGAACTCGGTACACCGGCGCGGGTCCCCGGGGGATGCCGCAGGGACAACCCTCCGACGATCTCCCCGCGCATCGTCTGACTGAAGTAGAGGCCATCCCGGAGCCGGGTCACCATCGGGTCGAGGAACGGCTTCAGCGGCTCGGTCGCGAGGATCTCGTGTCGGGAGGCCTGGTTGGGGACCGAGAGCCCGGCCAGCCGGGCCACCTCGGCGGACCAGCCTCCCGCCGCATTCACGACGGTATCGGCCGCAAGCAGTTCCGACGGGGTGGTCACTCCCGTCACACGACCTTCGTCGCTCCGGATCCCCGTGACCTCGGTTCCGAGCCGAAGCTCCACACCGAGATTGGTCACCGCTTCCCGAAGACCCCAGAGCGCGGGGAACGGGTACAACGTCCCGTCCGTGCCCAGGTAGCTTCCGCCCGCCAGCCCTCGGATGTCGAGGCCCGGCGCATAGGCGGGAATCTGCTCCGGCGCGAGCCAGGTTCCGGGCAAGCCTTCCGACCGTACGACAGAGACCACCTGGGCGAGATGCTTCTGCTCGGTCTCGGTCTCTGCGAGAAACAGGTAGCCTCCCTGACGGAACCAGATGTTGTAGCCGAAGTCCTGACCGAAACGGCGGTACGCGTCGACCGACTCGCGCGCGAGCCGTACCGTAGCCCGTGTTTCCCACTGCTGGCGCACTCCGCCACCGTTGCGGCCGGAGGAGCCGTTCGAGAGCCAGCCCCGGTCGATCACGGTGATCGGCCCGGCGCCCGCCCGGGCGAGATGATGCGCCGTGAACAGACCAACGATCCCCGCCCCGATGATCACCACCCGGTGCGCCGGCCGCGAGGGTCCGCTCATCCGCTCTCCGGGACCGGCTCGGCAAGGCCGGCGAACGCACCGAGCGGCGTGGGCACCACCGGCGGTCGCTGCCGGATATACCCAACCTCGGAGGGCGGACGGCCCTCGAGGATCGAGAGGAGAAGGAGCCCGTCCGGGAGACAGTATCGGCCCTGACAGAGCCCGGTCCCGAGGCCGGTATACCGTTTGACGACCTCGAGACCTCGATAGCCCCGGGCCACCGCCTCCTGAACCTCGCGTACGAGCACGTCTTCGCACGGGCAGAGCACCTGCTTTCGCCATCCGGTCGGCCGCTGGAGCAGCTCCCGGTAGTAGCCCTCCAGTTCGTTCGGTCCGTCCGGGCCTCGCTCTGCCGGCGGCGGTACCGGTTTCCCCAGAATCGCGTCGGCCGCCGCGAAGGCGCTGGCCTCCGCCGCCACTCCATCGGCAAAACCGGCGACCTCTCCGACGGCGTAGAGACCGGGCACCGTGGTCCGGCTCCCGGCGCCCAGTACCGGGAAGTACCCTCCGGCCGTCCCTCGCCATTCCATCTGGGCACCCGCCTGGAAGAGCAGCTGGTTGTGCGGGAGCCGCCGGGCTGCGAGGACGATGGCGTCGGCCGCCACCGAGAACTCGGCACCTCCCGCCCGGGCCCGTAACTGCGCACGGCGGACCCGGCTCCGTCCGTGGGCCTCGACCAGCAGGGTCCGTGGGTAGAGCGGGATGCCGAGTTCGGATGCGCGACGGGTGACCTCCGGGGAGATCGCTCCGGGCGCCACCACCGCTTCCGTGTGAACCCCGAATCGGTCGAGCATGGCCGCCGCACGCGCACCGCCACCCACCAGCAGGGCCCGTCGGAACGGAGGACGCCGATCGCCCGGCGCCATCGCCATGGCGCCCTCCGCAGACATGACGCCCGGCCGGTCGTTGCCCGCAAACAGCAGCGCGGCATCGTACGCGCCGGTGGCCGCCACGAGGGTGGTGGCGCGTACGAGCTGCCCGTGATCCGGTTCGGTCAGGGTCACGAGTTCGAACGGTCGAGGGCTTGCCGGGTGGGGAGGCGGAAGGAACACCGCCGTCGTTCGGGGGAGCAACGTCACGCCCGGCGGGGGGGCGGGAATCGGCCCCCGGTCGAGCAGGGCCACAGCCCGGCCGGCCTCCTGCAGCCGCGCGCTGGCTCGTCGACCCGCGGGCCCCGCACCGAGGACGAGGATATCGAGTTCGAGCGCCGGGACCGGTGAGGGAACCGTCGGAGGCGACCCGGGAGCGATGGGCCCGTAACCGGCCAGGCGGCGGACTACCCGCTGCAGCCACGGCGTAGCCCAGCGGGGGCGGCGAAAGCCGTGGAGGGTATCCATCCCTCGGGGAAACAGCAGATCGAGAGCCGCCATCAGGTCGTATCGGGTGGACGGCCACCCGTTCGACAGCGTCACCGAGTCCCCCGGGCTCGGAACGTACCGGCACGCGCGGACGTTCGGCTGCCCGTTCACGCGGACCAAACAGTTCGTGCAGTGACCGATGCCGCACATCGGCGCACGAGGTCGATGGTACCGGATCGATCGTTGCAGCGTCGGAAGCCCCTGACGCGAGAGATGCTGGAGCATCGTCTCCCCCGCTTCGGCGACCTGAGGACGGCCCTGAAAGCGGAAGTCGGTCGACCCGGGGGGCTCCATGCGAAAGCGCTTCGGCGACGGGGCCGGGCTATTTGAGACGCACCGCCACTATCGGCCGCACACCGCCGAGTCGCTCGTCAACCTCCGGAACTTGCCGCAAATACCGTTGGAAGTCGCAGCCGAACCAGCATCTATATAGACTCAGGACGGGTCGTGCGGCCCACCGATGCGTACCGCAGATGGTGGAGAGGCCCGACGAATCCAGAAAACCGGCGGGTCGACGTTCATCGTCTCCCTCCCCAAGGCCTGGGTCGTGGGCCGGGGACTGAGCTCGGGAGACGTGCTGCTGTTCCACGGCGCTCCGGACGGATCACTGACCGTCCGGGCCGAGAGCGGCACCCCGGGAGAAACCCCCCGGCGCCAGCTCCAGGTGTCGAACGACATGGACCCGGAACACCTCTTCCGGCTGCTGGTCGCCGAATACATCGCCGGGGCTCCGCTCCTCGAGATTCATACCGACGGACGGATGAACGCCCGGACCCGCGAGATCGTTCGCAGTTTCGCGCAGCGGATGATCGGACCGGAGATCCTCGAGGAGACGGCCGATGGCGTCGTCCTGCAGGACGTCATCGGGCCCAACCCGCTACCCATCGCCTCCGTCATCCGTCGGATGTACCAGATGGTCCGTGCGATGCAGGTCGACGCCATGGCGGCGTTCCACGCGCGAGACCTCTCGATCGCCCGGGATGTCATCGAGCGAGATTGGGAGGTGGACCGCCTCCACTGGTTCATCGGGAAGCAGATCACGTCCGCGCTGCGCGATGGCCGGGTCCTGAGCTCCATTGGGCTCACCCTCCCCGAGTGCGCGACCTACCTGCTGGCATCTCGGGTGCTCGAGCGGATCGCCGACCACGCCGTGCGGATCGCGGAAACCGTGCCCTTGCTCGGCAAGGAGCCGATTCCCGCGGGCGTCGTCGCCGAGCTGGACCGGCTCGCGCATGCCGCGGCGGATGGACTCACGGGGGCGATCGACAGCTTGTCGAACGAGGACATCGCGAAGGCGAACGACGTCCTCGATGCAGCGGCACGCGTCACCCGCGAGCGGGAGACCATCCTCAAGGAGCTCACCAAGAAGCGCGGCCGGCTCGCCGTCGCTCTCGCCTACGTGCTCGAGAGTCTCGAGCGGAGCGCCTTCTACGCCAGCGACCTCGCCGAAATCGCGATCAATCACACCGTGCAGCACTCGGCGCAGGCCGGGGCCTCCCCGACCGCTCCCCCCGCCCTGGTGGCCGCACGGGCCCCGTCGTGACCGCCGAGCGGCGCCCCTATACTTCTCTATAGGCCGGCCGGCGACCTACCCGGCGACGCGTTCCCACAGCGTCGTGAGCTCCTCGGCCGAGGGTAATCGGGGGTTCGCCCCGAACGAGGTGGAGCCCCGGACGTCGGACGTCCATTCCGCCATCGACCCCCGGAGCGCTCCCACGTCGACCCCGGCGGCTGCCAGCGTCGGGGGCACTCCCAGCCGCTCGTTCAGCCGGCGGAACCAGTCGGCGAAGGTCGAGGCACGCTGGACCGTCGCGGGACCGACCGTGGGCGCCAGCGACGCGTACACGTCACGCGCCGCCGGGAAGTTGAACTCGAGGATGTACGGCAGCAGGATGCCCACGAGCCGGCCATGGGGGAGACCGGTCCGACCGCCGAGGGCGTGTGCCATCGCGTGCGCGAGTCCGGTCTGGGCGTTGGACGCCGCCATCCCGGTCATCGTCGCCGCCGCGTGCACCCGGCCCCGGAGCTCGAGGTCGTCCGGATGCTCCAAGACCTCCGGAAGACGCACGGCGAGGATCGTGACCGCGTCCCGGGCGAGGCCGTCCGACAACGGAGTGGCCCACGAGGACGCGAGGGCCTCCAGGCCATGGGCCAGCGCATCGAGGCCGCTGTCGACGGCGACACGGGGCGGCATGGTCGCAGGGAGGCTCGGGTCGAGGAGGGCCCAGTCCGGGACCAGTTCCCGCGACGCAAGCTCAACGGGGCGCTGATGGGCGTTCCAGAACTGCGCCGTCCAGGAGACCTCGCTCCCGCTGCCGCTCGTGGTCGGGATTCCGACGAACCGGGACCGATCCCGGAGCCGTAGCTCCGATAGCGGCGTGAGCTGCACCGGGTCAAGGTCCGGACGGGCATACCGGAGCCAGATTCCCTTGGCGGAGTCCAGCGTGCTACCTCCGCCGACCGCGACGATCCAGTCCGGCCCAAACGCGGTCGCACGGGCTACGGCATCGTTCAGCGAGTCCAGCGTCGGGCCGATCCGGACTCGAGTCGTCACTTCGACCTCACCTTCCTCCTTGAGCAGCTCCTCCCGGATACGCCGGTGTCCGTCCTGCTCGGCCACCGCGGGGTCGACGACAAGGAGGGTTCGCCGGGCGCCCAGAGCGCTCAGCTGCTCGATGCTACCCGGTCCCAAGCAGACCCGCGGGGCGGTGAAGAAGCCCATCATGGAGAGGTCGGTACCGGCCGGGAACCCGACCGGCGGCTACCGGTGGGCCTCCCGGCAACGGGGGCAGGAGCCGGTGACGGAGAACGTGACCCCGTCAATCGCCCACTCGCGGGGTCGTCGTCCAGAGATCTCGCTCAGTAGGTGCCGGTCGAGTTCCGTGAGCTCGAGTTCGGCGATCCGGCCGCAGCGGTGGCAAATCAGGTGCCCATGGGGCGTGTCGGGGGATTCCGTAGAGAGAGCCACGCCCGGGGGAACACTCCCCGGTACCACCGGTTTCGGGGACCGGCCCCGGTGGGGTTCCGTGGAGCGGAGCGGCGAGGGGGCCGCAGGCCTCCGGGCCGGAGAACGGCTCTTGGCCCGGCGTGTGGCGGCCGTAGGAATCCTCGGCGCCGCCGACGTCCTCCGCGTATTTGACGGGGCGGCCGTCATCGGTCCCGAAGACCGGTGGTGTCGGGACCACCACCCTGCCTCTAAATGCTCCGGGCGGCTGGCGTGCCGTATGGCTCCTGCTGCGGGTGGCCCGCGGCCGGCACGGCTGACGATCGTCCTCGCGGACTGGTGCCCGCACTGTGTCCCACTGTCGGAAGAGAAGACCCGGGAGCTCGGCGCACGCCTCGGCGTACCGGTCCGACGCCTCGACATCGACGAGCCCGCCCAAGAACGAGAAGCCGACGCACTCGTCCAGGCGCATGGAGACTGGTCGCCCGATTACCTCATTCCGCAGGTGTTCCTGGAGTGGACCGACGGCCGTATCGAGCACATCCTGACCGGATTCCCTGAAGGGGTCTCCCGGACTCGGCGCGCCTGGGAGGACCTCTTTCACAGTGAGTGGCTGCGCCGATTGATGCCGGCCGCCCGAGCATGAGCCGGCGCACTTCGGGCGCCTGGTCGTACGCCCCTGCCCCATCGGGACGCTGCCTGTACCACTGCAAAGCCCGAACGCATCCGAAGCCGGTCTCGGCGGGTCTCGATCAGCCGGGCTGGGTCTACGTCTGTCCGGCCGGGACCGTCTCTACGGCAGTCTTCCTCGGGAGCGACGCGCGTCCGTCGCCGACCGCCATTCAGAGGTACCTTCAATCCCGACTCGCCCGGCTCGAGCGGGTGAAGCCCCGGGACCTGCGAGCCGCCACTCGACATGGACCCGAGCTCGGTCCCGCGGCCGAGGAGGCTCTGCAACGAGGTGCCAGCGCCCACGTTCTGCCGTTGCTGTACTGGCGCCGGTACCCAAAGAAAGTGGGGCGACGCTACTCGTACCTGTACGCCTGCTTCCGGCACGGCCAAGGCGACGTTCGTTTCTATCCCGCCGGTTCCGCCGGCGGTCTCTGCCCCTGGTGCCCGGCACCGGCCCAGCCGCCCCGGTCCCGGCAAACGGCCCGCACCGCCCGAGGGCGAGCCGGGGCGTAGTGAGTCGGAGCCACTTCGGGGCTACTCCGGCGGAAGCCGCGCTTCGCTCTCGAGCACGCTCCGGGCATCGGCGACCGAGGTTCGCATTCCGCGAGGCCCGCCGGTCGCCCGCTGATCGAGTTCCATCATCCGCGTTGCCAGCCACTCGAATTCGGCGAAGATCAGCGGGTCATGGCTCTCCGTACGCCAGTCGGCGATCAGGTCCCTGGGCTCGGTCATGAACACGTAGTAGCCCGTGATCCAGGTGCCGAAGGCGCTCCACACAAGCCGCTCGTCGAGGGCGCCGGTATGAGCCAGTGAACCGATCAACTGGAAGAACAGTCCGACCTCCCAGTTGTCGGGTTCCTCTTTCCTGCCGGGTTGGAGGAGCCAGGAGCTGAGCTCCCGCCGGGCCTGTCGAAGACGAGGGTTGAAGAAGCGCTCCCGGAGGTCGAGCAGCGTCGAAGCCGAGTGGAGCCGTTGCGTCTGCCGGAGCTGCCAGTACGCAAAGCTGAGGGTGCCGATGACCAGCACCCACGTGCCAATGAGAGCCGCCCAGGTCGTCCAGTCGAATGTGGGCACTCGCCCGGCATCTCCGGCGGGGTCTAAAGTCTACGATGGCCGCCGGTTTGCCAGCCGTCGAAGCTGCCGGTGCACCGCGTCGAGCGGGGCGACGTGGCCCTCCGCCCGACACAGGATGAGCGCTCCCTCGACAGCGGCGAGCGTGGTGAGCGCCACCGATCGGGCCCGCGAGCGAGGCAGGCCCCGAGCCTCGAGTTGATCCGACAGCAGAGCTACCCAGGCGCGGAACCCCGCCCGGACCGCCGATTGGAGCGGGAGCTCCCGGGCATACGATCCGACGGCCACAGCCGCGATCGGGCAACCGGCGGTGCACTCGGACGAAACCACCGACTGGCGGAAGAAGCGGACAAAATGATCGAGAACTCCGGCCGGACTCCGCGCGGCGCACGCGCGCTGATGGTCGAGCACCAGAGCCTGGGTCCATTCCACCGAGTCCCGGATCAGTTGCCGCTTCCCCTCGGGAAAGTAGTAGTAGATCGACCCCCGCGGAGCCCGGCTCTTCGCCAGTACGGCCGAGAAGGAGGTGGCCGCCACGCCGCTCGATCCGACGAGTTCGGCCGCGGTCGCGACCATGCGGTCTCGACCCGTCCCTCGGCCGGAGCCGCGGGGAGAGTTTTTGCTCCGTCGCACGACTCTTCTCCCCTCTCCGCCCCGAGACCAGCATCTATATGACGTGCATCATAATCGCGTCGCGAGAACTGCCATGCCGATGATTGATGTGTACTGTGCGACGGGGACATTCGCGGACCCTCATGCGTTGGCCCGGGATCTGGCAGCGGCGGTCATGAAGTGGGAAAAGGTGCCGCCCCTTCCGCTGTTCCGGAAGAACACGGCGGCGTTCGTGCACGAGCTCCCCTCAGGGGCCATCTCCAATGTCGAAGGGGAAACCAACTATGTGCGCGTCCAGGTCCTGACGCCCGTCGGCGTGCTCGATCGCGAGAAGCAAGTGGGTGTGGTACGAGAGCTCACCGGGATCGTCGCGACGGCCGCCCACGACCCGACACTGGCCGAACGGACCTGGGTCCTGATCACGGAGTCTCCCGAGGGAGGGTGGGGGATCAACGGTCACGCGAACACGGGAGCCGACATCGCCCAGGCGGCGCGGGCGCAGATCGCGGCCCTCGGCGCGAAGCCCCCTCCGAACGCTAAGAGGGATCGAAGCCTCGCTGGTCCGGGTCACCGGCCGGGGGCCGGAACTTCTGGCGGGAAGGGCGAATCCGGCCCGAGCGGCTCTTCGGACAGGGGCGGACCTCTGCTGCTCCGCTCGGGCGCTTCGTCCGCGGGGGTCGCAACCGCGGCCGGTCGCCCGACCGGCACCCGGCCCGCCAGTCCGAAGGCACACAACGCCGCGGCCACGACGCAGAGGGCCAGGGCAAGGAACACCCCGTGGTACGAGGCGATGAGCGCACCCTGCAGCGCGGCCGGAGTGGTCGCTCCGTGGCTCAACTGGGTGTAGCTCCAGACCTGGTAGATGGCGAGCGCCGAGACCCCTATCGCGCCGGCGAGCGTTTGGGAAAACTTTGCGAGGCCGACGGACGCGCCGACGATGGCGGCGGGCGCCTCGTTCTGGACCGCTATCGTTGATCCCGCGAGGGCCAGCCCGAGGCCGAATCCGAGCGGAATCAGGGGTAGGGCAACCCCACCGCTCAGCACGAACCCATCCGAAAGGATCCAAAGCGGGGTCGTGGCCGTCAGGTTTGTGAGGAAAAAGGCGGAGATTGCGGAGACCGCAAGGCCCGGGACGACGAGCGCACGGTAGGACACCCGGTTGAGCAGAGCACCCGTGAGACCCGCGCCGATGATCATGGGGACGGCGAAGAAATAGATCATGTCCCGAATGTCGCCAGCTGACTGGCCGAGCACGACCCCGACGTAGAGCGAGAGGAATGTGATCAGGGCGCTGAAGACGACACCCGTGAACCCAAGGATCCCGTTGGCAGCAGCGATCACGCCTCGGCGGAGCGTCCGCAGGGGAATCAGGGGGGCCGGCACTCGCAGCTCCCACCACACGAAGAGTACGAGGAGGATCCCCGTCGCCGCGAGAAGGGCTAGAATGCGGGGGTCGGTCCAGGCCCAACCCGAGTCGGAAACCTGGACCAACGCGACCATGAGAGTCCCAACCCATCCGGCGACCAGCGCCGCGCCCAGAATGTCGAACGCATCCTTCGCGACGGCCCGGAGGGGACCGACCGCCAGGGCCACCACGGCTATGGCGAACAGTCCGAACGGGAGGTTGATGTAGAACACCCAGCGCCACGTCGTGACGGCCACGATGTAACTGCCGAGCAGAGGCCCCGCGACGATGGCAAGGCCCGAGGAGGCGCTGAGCGCGCCGATGGCTCGCGTCCGGACCTCGGGCGGGAAGGAGACCGCGACCATCGCAATCGCGACGGGGAAGATGCCCCCGCCACCGAAGCCCTGGAGGCTGCGGAAGACGATGAGCTCGGTGAGGTTCTGGCTGAGGCCGGCGAGCGCCGAGCCCGCGATGAAGATCGCCAGCCCCACGAGGAAGACGTTCCGTCGGCTCGAGAGATCGGAGAGGCGGCTGAAGATCGGGATCGCGATGGTCGCGCTCACCAGGTAGCCGCTGACGACGAACGCGACCCCATCGACCTGGTGGAGGTCCCCGGCGATGGTGGGAAGCACCGTGGAGACCACCAAGGCGTCCATCGACCCCATCAGGATCGCGAAGAAGATCCCGACGAGGACGAGCCCGTTCTCGAGCTCTCGAAGCCGGGAAGACCTGGACGCGGTCGGCGGGGCGGACGACGCAGCTGGGGATACGGGTGCGGACATCGGGACCTCGTACGGGGAAAACTGACTACAAGTCAGTATTTAGGCTTTCAGTCACTTCTCCAGCTACGAGCCAGTCATTATACGGGCGCCCGGGCTGCCGAGGAGCGGGAGTCGGCGATGCCCAAGGTGGTACGGGAGTACAAGGACCAGGCGCGTGCGCGCATCATCGGCGCGGCGGTCCAGGTGCTCCAGCAGAAGGGCCTCCGGGGCGTCACGATGGACGATATCGCCCGCGAGATCGGGGTGAGCAAGGGTGCGCTCTATCTCTACTTCCCGTCGAAGGCCCAGCTGCTCGAAGCCATCCTCAGCCAGTTCCGCGTCGAGATGATGGCCGGGCTGGAGCGGGCGGTCGAGGTGAAGGACGTCGCGGAGGCGATCGCCGGAACGATCGACAAGATCTTTTCGGGCGAGTTCAACCCCGCGGTCTGGCACCAGGTGATCGCCGACTCGGCCGGCGACCCGGATATCCTAGGTGCGTTGCGGGAGGACTCCCGACGCGATGCGCAGGGCCTACAGGAATTCCTCCGACGCATGGTGGACCAGAGACGGATCCCTCCCCTCCAAAACCTCGAGGTCGTGGCGGACCTCGTCTATCTCGCGCTCGGAGGGACGATCATTTCGGTGACCACGCGCAAGGATCCGGAGGAAAGTCGCCGACGGCTCATCCGGGCCCTCCGCTGGATCTTGGGTCTCCCGGTGGACGGGGTGGGGACTCCGGGGACGATCCGCAACCGCTCGCAGTCGGCCCGACTACGAAGGGCCGGGGGTCGGACGGGTTCGGAAGCCGGCCGTAGGAACCGATCCGTCGGCGGATGATCGGGTCGAGGGTGCTTGCCGGCACCCGGATGAAACGTGAGTGACTCCGAAGGCCCGGAACTTGGGGTGCGGGGAGAGGGCATCGCACGAAAGTTCCAATCGCTTCCCGCTCCCCGCTCGTGGCGCCCCGCGGCGGCACGTGCCAAACTCCGGCCCCGAAGCTCCCGGCGTGGCGCCCCCTTGGACCGGACTGGTCTCGAGCTCTCCGAACGCCGTCGAAGTAGAGTTCTCCCTACAGCCAGTCATACCCTTCGCTGCGGTGGGTGATACGGGTGACCTTGACTTCAGTGCCCGTGAGCGCAAAGACTACCCGAAAGTCACCCACCCGCAGGCGGAAAAGGTCCTCACGGCCCTTTGTGCCGCTGAGTCTCTTGAGGTCCCCACGGCCGGAACGAGCATACTCCAACAGCGCCCTTCGGAGGCGGTCCTGCCGGTCCCGGGGGAGACCGCGAAGGTCCCTCTCCGCTCGACCCGAGAGAAGAACCTCGCGGATCACTTCGAATGCCTGAGCCGGATCCAGTGCTTCTCGCGCCGAAGGATATCGTACTGCTCCTCCATGAAATCGGAGTACTCGGCCGACTTGAGAAGCCGCTGCACAATCTGGTCGTAGGTCTCTCCCTTCCGTCCCACCGCCCGAAGGTGCTCTCGGGTTTCCTGTGCGAGCTGAATGGTCGTTACGGCCATTGAACGTGGAACGATGTGCCACTATATGAGACCATGTGCGACTATGGGACGAGGGTATTTGCGGTTTCTCGCACACCCGGGCGGCGCGTTCAGGAGGATTTCCGAGGAACGTGGGTCACGGATACCCCAAGAGGTTAAGGTGCGGGGAGAGGGATTTGAACCCACGAACTCCTACGAGACCAGACCCTGAATCTGGCGCCTTTGACCAGGCTGGGCGATCCCCGCGCGCCGGTTGGGTATCACCCGGGAATATCAACTGCTCGGGGCGGACGGCTAGGCCGGCGCCGAGCGGGCCGCGGAGGGCTTCCGGCCCGGCTCGAGCATCTGCAGAGCCTCCCGAGCCGTCGCCTTCTCGTGCACGATGGCACGGATGGCCTGGAGCATCGCCACGGGATGGTCGGACTGCCAGATGTTGCGTCCCATGTCCACCCCGATCGCGCCCTTGACCATCGCCCCCTCACACAGGTCGAGGACGGCTCGGTCAGAGTCGAGCTTGGGACCGCCCGCGACGACCAGCGGGACGGGGCATCCCTCCACGACCTTCTCGAAGTTCTCGCAATAGTAGGTCTTGACCAGGTGAGCCCCCAACTCCGCGGACACCCGGCAGGCGAGGGACAGGTACCGGGCGTCCCGCTTCTCCAGCTCTTTGCCGACCGCCGTGATGGCCATGACCGGCATGCCCATCGCCTCCCCCTCGTCCACCAGCTCGGCCAGGGAGACGAGGGACTGATGCTCATGGGGGGCGCCGACGAATACCGACAGCGCCACCGCCGCGACGTTCAGCCGAAGCGCCTCCTCCATGGATGTGGTGATCGCCTCGTCGCTGAGGTCTTCTTTGAGCACCGTGACCCCCCCGGACACGCGCAGTACGACCGGGACGTCCGAGGTGGCGGGGATCGACCGCCGGAGAACCCCCCGGGTCACGGCAACCGCATCCGCGAAGGGAAGGAGCGGCTCGAGCGTGGCGCGAGGGTTCTCCAGGCGTCGCGTCGGCCCCATGAAGTAGCCGTGGTCGGCGGCGAGCATCACGGTGTGACCAGTGATCGGCTTGACGAACCGAGCGATCCGGTTCTGAAGGCCCCAGTCCATGGTACGTCCTCGCCCGTTAGTCGGACGGGTCCCTTAAAGGCGTTTCCCGGGAGGCTGCTTTGGGATTTTATTCGAGTTGGTCGAGGAAAGCCGATCTTCACCGTTCACCTTCCATCGGCGCCGTCAGGCGCTTCTAGCCCCACTCCGACCCATACCGGATGCATGTCCTCCGGGGCCTCCTCCTTCCTCTCGCCTCTCCCTTACCCGCTCCCCTCCTCGGCCTCATGGCCGACTATCGACTGCTGACCAACGCCACCCTCCGCCATCTCCTCGAGACCGGCAAGACCTCTCGAGGGTCCGGGTCCAAGTTCGCCCGGAACTGGGCGCTGGTCAACCACATCACCGGCCAGCATGCCGTCGTCGCGGCCGAGATCGCCGTCTCGCTCGCTCGGGCCCATCGAACCCGGCTTCGGAAGGGAACCCCCTCTGCGATCCCCTACGTTCGGAAACGATTCCTCCGCACCTCCTTGACGACCTTTCACTTCGACCTCGACACCGGCAAGGTTCGAGTCTCCCTGCGGACTGGCGAGTGGTGCTCCTTCTTCGTTCACGTCGCTCCTTACCATCGGGAACGCCTCCAGGAACCTGGAGTTCGGATCAAGCAGCTCCAGGTGTCGGAGGACCGGGTAGCCCTGTTCCTTGAACGACAGGTTCCAGAACCCTACCCTCCATCGTCCCTGGTCGCCCTCGACACCAACGAACGGTCGATGGACGGGGTCGTCGTCACTTCCTCCGGTACCGAGGCTACTCGGGTCGAGTACTCGGACAT
>JASHOK010000048.1 GCA_030041175.1 Thermoplasmata archaeon
GCGGTGCTGATCGGAGTGGTCGCCGTCTTGGCCGTATGGCGGCGTAACGCGGATCAGATGACCCAGGCCCGTGAGACCCGGCGAGAGGCGTGGCGGGCCTCGACGCCCCGATCCGCCTTCGACTACACCACCGCGAGACCTAACGTTCCGGCCTCCCCGCCCGCCTCGTCCGAAGGCTCGCCACCGACCGCTCCACCGGGGGCGAGTCAGTGAGCGCCACGCCGGCTCCGCCGGCGCCTCCTGCCCCCCCTCCGCCGCCGAGCGCACCGGCGGGGCTCACCTGCCCGGCCTGCGGTGCGGTCGCTGCTGCGGGCACGAAGTTCTGCCCATCCTGCGGGGCGGCCCTGACGCCGGTGACGGCGCCCGCGCCCGGGAGCTCTCCCCCCGTCGACATCCGGCAGACGGTCGAGGCAGACCGAGGCGCGTTGAAGCGTCTCCAGTTGATGGTTCCGGGATTCCGCGGCTACCGACAGATGGAGGACCTGCGGATCGCCGATAGTCTGCTGCGTACGCAGGTGGCTGGCCTCATTGACCGGGTTCTCTCGAGCCTCCAGGATACCCGGGCGACGATGTCCCGTCTGAACCAGTACGCGGGGCTCACCGATCTCGCGACGGTCCTGTCGGACCTTCAGGTCCTCTCGGGACGGATCCGGCACGCCGAGCAGGGCTACTCGGGGATCTCGGCCAACGTCCGGTTCCAGCAGTCGCGCCTCGACCAGCTCTACGAGTACGACTACGGCTTCGTGCAGGCCGCCGACGAGCTCTCGGCGTTTGCGCCCTCGGTCCAGGATGCCGCAAACCGGGGGGACCTGGAAGCCCTACGCACCTCGATCCAGACGCTCCGCAACAAAGCGCAGATTCTTCAGAACGCCTTCAACCAGCGGATTCGCGCGGTCGAAGGTATCATGGTCCAGTAGGAGCAACGAATTCGTATGGTCGGCAACGCACCGGTTCCGGCAAAGGGCGGGAGCCTGCTCGGCGCCACCACCGTCGCCTGGGAGGACGTGTACAAGGGCCCGAACGTCATGTGGCGGGTGCCCCGGAACATCCGCTACGGCGACAACATCGTCGTCCGGGAGGACGAGATCGCCGTCTTCTACCGGGACGGAAAGTCGCTCGCCTACATTGACACCCCGGGTCGGTACGGGCTGACCTCGATGAGCGTCGGCCTCATCGGTGACGTGATCCAGGCACTCTCCGGCGTCCGGCAGGAAGCGGAGGTCTACTACCTCCAGCGCCGGATCTTTGACGGAAAGTTTGGCAGCTCCGAGCCGTACGTGTTCCGGGACCCGGACTTCGGCCTCGTCCAGCTCCGGGTCTTTGGCGATTATCGTTGGAAGGTCGCCAAGCCGGACCTGTTCATCAACCAGTTCGTCGGAACCTTCGGCGCCACGAGCAACGCCGACGTGGACCATCGCCTGCGGGACCAGATGGTCCTGCTGGTCTACGACACGCTCGGCCACATGAAGGACCAGGGGGTCCGGGTCACCGACCTCGCCGCGCAGCTGATGACGATCGAGCAGGCGGTCCTGGGGGCGGCTCCCCAGCACTTCGATGTGCTCGGCGTCCAGCTCCAGCAGATTCAGGGACTTTCGGTCAACCTGCCGGACGAGGTCCAGAAGGCGGTCGACCTTCGGTCGTCGATGGGCGTGCTCGGCGTGAACTACATGCAGTACCAGGCGGGCCAGGCGCTCACGACGGCCGCCGCGAATCCGAGCGGCGGTGCCGGAACCCTCGTCGGTGCCGGCGTCGGCTTCGGCGCCGGTATGGGTATGGGCGGTGCCATGTACGGCGCGGTCTCGCCGGGGATGGCCGGCGGTGCCGCCGGATCGACACCGTGTCCCAAGTGCGGAGCCCTCGTGCCTCCGGGAAGCCGATTCTGCCCGGCCTGTGGCCAGACGATGGCACCGGCAGCCGCGGCGGGCGCATCTACGCCGTGTCCGAAGTGCAACACGCCGATCCCGGCCGGGTCGAAATTCTGTCCCAACTGTGGCGCCCCGGCTCCCGTCGCCGGCGCGGCGGCCACGCGGCCGTGTCCGAAGTGCCAGTCCCCCGTGCCCGTTGGTGCCAAGTTCTGTCCAAACTGTGCAGCTCCGATGAGCTAGACGCGGCGGAGCGGCACGGCGACTGGACGAGGAGAGGACGATGCAGTGCCCCCGATGTGGAACTCAGCTCCCGGATAATGCGCACTTCTGCTACGCCTGCGGCGCCCAGCTGGGGCCGGCCGGCGCCCCTCCCCCTCCTCCCCCCGGGCAACCGTACGGATACGGGGGAGCACCCGCCGGGTATGGTGCGCCTCCGCCGCCCCCGCCGCCGGCCGCGGCTCCCGCCGCACCCACGGCGCCGAAGGACCTCAAGTGTCCCTCCTGCGGAGCCCCGCTCCAGCCCGAGTTCGGGGATACGGTCCTCACCTGTCAGTACTGCGGGGGCACCGTTTCGCTCGCCGGCACCGGCTGGAAATCCGTCAACCGACACACGATGCTGCTGCCGCAGATCATCGACCCGGACTCGGCGCTCAAGATCGTGAAGGCCAGCATGGACACCGGTTTCCTCCACGGTCGCCGGTTCGAAGAGTCGAAGGTCGTGGACCAGAAGTTCCAGTTCGTCCCGTACTGGATCGTCCCGACGTCGGCGACGACCAACTTCACGTACCAAGACGCGGCCGTCTCCGTCGGGTCCACGGTCGGCACGATGGCGGCGAGCGCGCTCATCGGAAACGCCCTGACCCGGGGGCGTGGGAACACCTTCATCCCCATCATGGGCGGACCGGTCGTGAACCCGACCCGGCAGGATCAGGTCACCGGCACCTACCAGTTCCCGGTCGTCGCGGTGAAGGGGTACATGCAGTATCAGCCCAAAAACTACCAGTTCAACCTCGATACCCGGCAAACGTATCAGAAGGACTCGTTGCCCGGCGGGGCCTCGGTCCTTAACGGCGACCTCGCCGAGGACGCGGCCCAGAACCAGGCCCGGGCGTTCGTCTCCCAGGTGCAGGCCGACGCCGCACACAAGAAGCATCACATGGTGAGCGGCCTCCAGACCCAGGTCGAGGTTGGCGAGCCCGAGCTCCTGCACGCACCGATCTGGTACTTTGGTCTCGAGCACAAGGGCGAGAAGGTGGTCCTGCTCGTCGATGCGAACGCCGGCCGCGTGATGCTGAGCTCGCTCTAGCGTCTGGAGGCCCGGCGCGGCGGCGACCGGAGCTCTCCGGCCAGCAAGCCGAAGCGGAGCATGTCGACCCACCGGCGCCCGTCCCGATGCTGCTCCCGTTCGCGGCCCTCGAGGCGGAACCCCAGTTTGCGCAGCACGTGGGCCGACTTCGAATTGAAGGCGACCACGGCGGCGTGGACCCGGTGCATCCGAAGGGTCCGGAAGCCTTCGAGACAGACCGCGTGCGCGGCCTCCGTGGCAATCCCCTTGCCCCACTCGGAACGAGCGACCCAATAGCCAAGCTCGAACCGCCGGTCCCGCCAATCGATCGAATGGAAGCCGGTCCCACCCAGGAGCCGATCGGTGCGACGGTCGAAAATGAGCAGCGCCAGCCCCTTCCCATCGCGGCGCTGCCGTTGCTGACTGCGAACGAACGCTTCCCCATCGCTCCGGCGATACGGATGGGGGATCGTTGTCGGTCGAGCCACTCGCCAGTCCGCAACGAGCGGGACCAGGGCGGAAACGTCCGAGCGACGCGGCGGTCGGAGGACCAGTCGCGCGGTCCGGATCGGCAACCGGATCTGCCCCAGCCGTGAGCGGGCGGCAACCGGCCGCATGCGGCGAAGTACCCCCGTGTCGTTCTTAACGGTCGCCCGCCGAGGTCACTCCTCGGCCGGGTCGTGGGCCGAATCCGCGCCCACGCGGACGAATCGATACCGAACGGGCACTCGGCGCCGGAGATGCGTCCAGTATCCGCATCGCGTGCAGCGATAGCCGAGGGTCACCCGGTCTCCCTCGAGGGTACGGTTCCGGATCGGCCGGAGGGCGGCGTGACAGACGGGGCAGCGCTGCAGGGGACGGCGGCTCGGGCGTTCGGCGTATCGCACGTCGACGCGTACGCCATCGGCCTCGAGGAGAATCTGCCGCATCCGCACGCCTCCGAGTACGAACAGCGGGTCTCGACTCCGCAATCCCGGCAGCAGGGCTCGCCGCAGCGCCGCCTGAGACGGCACCCGACCGCCCTGCCGGCCCAGCGTTCTTCGCGCCAGCGCCCGGACGACTTCCGCCGGCGGCCGACGGAACTTCGGGGGCTCCGCAGGCCCTGACCGCTTAGCGCGCGACGCCCCGGCGTCCTTCTCGGACACGAATCTCCTCCTCGTAGAACGACCGAGCGAGGTCGGTCTCCTCGCGACCGACCGACAGTGTCGCGTCCCGGTCGTGACGGAAGTACCCGACGATCGCCGCTGCCGCGGCAAGCTTGACGGCCCGAGACTTGAGCCGCGGGGAGAACCGGGGATAGTTACGGCCGGAGAGCGCCGCTTCGGAGACTTCACGCAGCTGCCGATACAGCTGGGGGTCCAGGCGAACCGGCTTGGCCTTGAGACGACCCGCGACCAGCGGATGACCCGTCTGGGCGGCGTAGATGAGCGCCAGATGGTCCTGGATCTGTCGAGCGAGTGAGAAATCGATCTCGCCGAGCTCGAGACGTTCGGCACTCGCCTCTACGGCTCGGAACCGGTCCCGGGTCATCTGGTGGAACCGGAGGAGCATGCGGTCCTCCAACGCCGCGAAGTTCGGGTCCGAGATCGTGGTCCAGTAATCCGAGGCCCCGGCGGTCCGCACGTTGTAGTTCACGGAAAAAAACGAATGAAAGGTGTACGGGCCCACGGTGCCGAGAGTGGTTTCCCACTTGACCTCGCGCTGCTCCATGACCAGCTTCAGCGGCTCGACCATCCCCCGGTACTTGAACCAGTCATTGAACTCGGGAACGATGAAATTGAAGGTGCGCCCGGAGTAGTAGGCTCCGACCCGGAGGAACTGCGCCGGCGTGATGCCGCCGCAGTACCGATTGCGGCCAGGGAGTCCGTGCGCCGGGACGGCGGATCGGGGATTCCCCCGCACCATGTCGTCGATGGCGAAGGTCTTCCCTGTACCCGGCGGTCCGAAGAAGGCCAGGTGGAAACCGCTGCTGCCGGTCGATCGGCCGGTGGGCGCGAGCAACGGCACGTCGGCGAGGGCGTACTGCTGTAGCAGCGAGATCAGGATATCGAGATAGAGAGACTCCCCGAACAGGTCCCTGAGATAGCCCGCCAACTTGGCCGCGGAGAACGACCGGCCGAACTGTACCGTTTCGTCGAACCGATTCCGCAGGAGGTCCTGGAGATGACCGAGAAAATCGGAGTCCAGGGTCCGGATCTCGCTGCGCTCGTCGGGTACCGGGTGAAATCCCCCGGGTTCGGCGACCTCGGGCGGCTGGAGTTCGGATAGCAGTAGCTCTCGGAGCTCGAGCGGAAACGGAGCGGTGTAGAGCCGGTCGGACGGTCCGCCGGGACCCTCTTCGAGCAGGCCCCGTCGTTTCAGCCGGCCGAGCAACCTCGACGGGTCCCCGAAGGTCCGGTCGCGCAGCAGCCGACGCCGGAGCTCCGAACTTCGGAAGTGCGGCGCTGCCGTCGTTCCTCGCCGGCCGGGACTTCGTTCGGCCTCGTCGAGCACTCCCAGGAGCGAGCGAGCGATGGCCCGTTCGTCGACCGTCAACTCGAGGGCTCCCGAGGTCGCCACAGGTTCCGTTCCGATGCGGGCCCCAACCTATTATCTTTCGTCACGGTGCGCATCGCGTGGGCGTCGGCGCGACCCAGTACGAGCGAGAGCTACGGGCTCTCCTCGAGGGGGAACGCGAGGCCTTGCGACACTACGCCCGCTACGTGGCGCCGGAACATCGTCGGACCCTCGACCGGCTGCAGCGCGGACCGTTTCTGGTGGTGCGTGCCGCCGGGTCCCATGGATTCGACCTGGTCGCCATGCGGGCCGGGTTTGCGTTTCCCATCGAGGCGAAGGCTTCGGCCGAGAGCGTGATCCGTTTTTCCTCGGCGAGTGGCCGGATGACGGACCAGCTGGAGGAACACCTGGAAGCGGCGCGGAGAGGAGGCCTCGTGGTGCTGTACGCGTATCGGCGTCTCGGCACGAGGGACGGGGAGCCCTGGCGGCTCTTCACGCCGCAGACCGACCATGCCCATCACGGGCGCGTCGAGTACCTGCGCAACCATCTGCCGCCGATTGAACGTACCCGGGAGGGCAACGGGGTCCTTCGCTGGGATAATGGGCTGCCCCTGAGCGGGTTTCTGGACCGGTTGTTCACGCTCTTCGATCCGGACGCGGGAGCGTAGTCCATGCGCGTTCAAGTCGCGTCGACCGGCCTCGCGCGTTTCGGGCGACGCCCGGAGTCGTTGGTTGACCTGATGACGGAGGCCGGAGCCCTGGCTCTCGAGGGCGTCGGCCGACAGGCCATTGACGGGATCTTCGTCGGCTCCATGGCCGCCGGACCGCTCGGCGGGGTCGAGAATCTCACGGGTCGCGTGGCGGAGCGCCTGAGTCTGGACTCTACGGCGGGCTGGCGGGTCGAGGCCGCATCTGCGACGGGAGCGGCGGTCTTCCACGCCGCGGCGGCAGCGATCGCGTCGGGCCAGTTCCGCCACGTCCTGGTGGTGGCGGGGGAGAAGATGACGCATCGCCCGACGCCGGAGGTTACCCAGGTTCTGGCGCGCTCCCTCGCCGTCCAGGAACAGCAGGCCGGGGCCACGATGCCGTCGATGGCGGCCCTCGTGTCCCAGCTCTACGCCACGCGCTACGGGACACCGTCCTCCGCCTTCGATCGGGTGACCGTGCTCGGTCGGACCGCTGCGGCGCGCAACCCCGCCGCGCATTTCCAGAGCGCAGTCACCGAGAGCGAGGTCGCGAGCAGCCGCGTCGTCTCCTCACCGTTGAGACTGCTCCACTGCTCGGCGATCTCGGACGGCGCCGCGGCGGTCGTGCTGTCTCGGGGCGAGGGAGAGGTGGGCGTCCTGGGCCTGGGCCAGGGCTTCGACCTTCTCTCCGTGACGGATCGGAGCGATCCCACGTCGTTCCGGGCCAGCCGAATGGCGGCGGACCGGGCCTACACGATGGCGAAGTTGACGCGGAAGGAGATCGCCTTCGCGGAGCTGCACGACGCTTTCGCTCCGTTCCTTCTGATCGAGCTCGAGGACATCGGGGTGTGCGGACCCGGAGAAGGAGGCCGCTGGGTTCTCGACGGCGCCACCGCCCCGGACGGTCGATTTCCGGTAAATCCTTCGGGCGGCCTGCTCGGTCGCGGACATCCAGTCGGTGCCTCCGGCCTCGCGCAGATCGTGGAGCTGGCGCGCCAGCTGCAGGGCTCGGCCGGCGGTACGCAGCTGACGAGCCCGGGCCGGACCGCGCTCGCGCTCTCGGTGGGGGGGATCGGGAGTCACAACTTTGTCACGATCCTCGGCCGGGGGGGGGCGAGCTAGG
>JASHOK010000049.1 GCA_030041175.1 Thermoplasmata archaeon
CGGGTCGGTTCGCACCGTCTCCCGGAGCCCTTCGAATCCCCCTTGCCGAACCACTGCAAGGTCGGCGCGCTCGGGGCGGCGCGCCGCTGCAGCGTACAGGTAGACCGGAACGTGAAGTTCGGTCCAGATCCGCTCCCCCAGGCGGACGGAGAGCGCCACCGCCTCGTCCATCGTGGCGTCCCCGAGTGGGACGAATGGGACCACGTCGGTCGCGCCCATTCGGGGATGCTCCCCCGAGTGGTGGCGCAGGTCGATCAGTTCCGTCGCCTTGGCCACCATCCGGAAGACCGATTCCACCAGTGCGTCGCCGTCACCGGCGAGGCTGACGACGGCCCGGTTGTGGTCGGCATTGAGCTCAACGTCGAGCACCGTAACCCCGGAGACCGGCCGCCCCGCGTCGACGATCTGTTGAACCCGTCGGGCGTCCCGCCCTTCCGAGAAGTTGGGTACACACTCGAACCGCTTCACGAGCCCTCCGTCGGAAAGGCGTCGAGCACGCTTTGGTGCCCGGGCGCCGGGAGCGGTGTGGCCTTCTTCCGCGGGGCATTCTCAATCCGGCGCATCGCCCCGCTCACCCGGTCGTCCGAGAAGTCATGTTCGGTCACGAGCAGGCGGCGGAGCTCCTCTTCGTTCGGTTCGCCGAAGACGGGTCGAGGGACCTCCGCAACGGCCGGGTGCCGGAAGATCTCGGCGGCCTCCTCGACGTCCGCCGGCGCGAGACCGACGGAACGCAGCGTTTCGGCCCAGCCCAGATGTTTCTGGACCAATTTGAGCGCCTTCTTCGGACCGTAGCCGCGGACGCCGTCGTTGAAGTCCGTCCCCATGATCAATCCGAGGAGGATGAGCTCGTCCTGAGAGATCCCTAGCTCGTTCAGCAGGTGTTCCCGCTCGATCAGCTGAGCCGCTTGTGCTCCTTGTCGAGAGGGCCGGGATGCGAGCCCCCGGACCAGTCGGGGGGTTCCGAAGAGCAAGGAGTCGTAGTCCTCGGACGCGCTGGCCCACACCACGCCCGATTCGGCCATCCGGGCACCCTGCGCCTCACCCTCCGAAGGCGCTTGGACGGTCGGAAGGCCGAGCGCGTGGAGGACCTCCACTGCCTCCGCGATCATCGGCCGGGTGAGCCGGGAGGTCTGCGCGGCTTTCCGACGGGCCGTTTCCAGGTCGCCGGCAGCGAGCGCCTCCTGCCAGGCTTCCTGCGCCCGTTCCTTTGCGAGAAACCGCGTTCGGAGCGTCCCCGCCTTCAGCTCCGGTGGCGCGCCATCGAAGACCCAGACCGGCAGAATCCGCTGCTCGAGCCAGGAGGTAGTCCGGTACAGAAGGCCGATCAGGTGGGCGGTGACCCTTCCGGCCCGGTCCGTAAAGGGCCGTCCATCGGCCGACCGAATGGTCGCGAGAAACTGGTACAGCATGTTGTTGCCGTCGACCGCCAAGGTCCGGCCTACCAAGGCGGACCACGGAATTTCGGTGGGACGAGTGATGGTCCGGAGGGGAAGCCCCACGGCGGTCGCAGACGGGTGTAGGTACTTGGCCTTTGAGCCGAGCCGGCCCTGCAACCGGCCCGATGCTGTACCAACCCCTAAGTACGGACCGGGGTCTCTGCGGCGCAGACCACAATGTCCGTCGCGTGGAAGCCCGAGCCGTCGGGCAAGATGCCAGACCCCGGTGCGCTCGTCATCAGCTGCTTCCCGAGTGCCGGCCTAGCGCCGACCGTCGCGGGACACTACATACTGCAGGTGCTCAAGTTGCCCCGGATTGGCCTGCTCGTTTCGGACGACCTGCCCCCGCTGGCCGTGATCCAAGGCGGGCGCGTGAACCCTCCCGTCCGGGCGTACGGGAACAAGGACCTCGTGCTGATACTCTCGGAATTTCCGCTCCCGGCAACGCTCATCAATCCGCTGGCCGCGACCGTCCTTCAGACGGCCGGTCAGATCAAGGCCGGTGGAGTACTCGGCATCGAGGGCGTGGTCCCGCATCCGGTCGACTCGGAGGAGACCGGCGATACCCCGCCCGAAGAGATGGTCTGGTACGCGGGCTCCGGAACCTCGGAGGCCCTCCCCGCCGACTACAAGGCCGCAGGGGTCCGGGCCATGGGCGATGGGGTGATCGGCGGCGTTTCCGGGTCACTGCTGGTTCAAGGGATTGGCGCCTCGCTGCCCGTAGGGGCGCTGCTGGTGAGCGCCACGGATGCCGGCTATCCCGACCACCGCGCGGCGGCCAAAGTGATCGAGGTCCTCGACCAGGTCCTTCCCCACGTACAGATCGATACGAAACCGCTTCGGACCCAGGCTGAGGTTATCGAGAAGGCGTTGCGCGCCGCGGTGAAGAGTCGGGAGCCCCCCGCACCGGGGCTACCGACGACCGACAACCTTCCGATCTACCAGTAGTGGCCGGCGGCCGGGACTACGCTCCTTCTGGAGTGTAGGTGTCCTTGTAGGATACGAGATAGAGCGCACCGAGCAGCATCACCGAGAAGAGAATCAGCATCGAGATCGGGTTATCGGAGTACCACACGACGGTCACGCCGATGAGCACGGCGGGCAGGATGAGCCCCAGCGCTACGACGAAGACCCGTCCGTCCACGCCGCGACCTAGCCCGCACTCCTGATAATGTTGCCCCCGGACCCGACGCGGTAGCGCGCCCGGCGTGGGGGAGTGGAGCGGAGCGGTCCCGGCGGCTTACTTGTGGACGCTCACAGTAGATCCTGACCGCCGGGCGGTAGACCGACGATCTCGAAGGTGAGCTCGATTTCAGAGGCGGCGGCCGGCAGTGGCCCCGGCATGCCCGGAGGATCGAGAGAGGGCCGCTCTGGCATCGGGCCGGGAACCGCGTGGTCGACGACCTCCGGCTCGGACGGGATTCGTCCCGCGTGGTTGGGGTCGCTCAGCATGGCCAGCCGTCCCGCCTCGACGGCGGCCTCGGCCGGAACCACGAACGAGCGCTCGATGTGTCCCGCGATGAACTCGGCCCAGTAGGTGTTGAACCGGGAGATCGGGATCTTCGCAGCGTCCTTGGCGAGCGTCTCGTTGTCGAGAACCTGGAGCGTCGCGAGTCCCCGCTGCTGGAGGGCCACGAAGCTGTCCACGAAATGCAGGCGCGCCAGTGCGCGGTCCGCCACGGCCCGTCGCTCGGACTCGAGCTTGAACGGCTTGACGACGAAGACCGATAGGACCTCGCAGGACCGGGCGGCCGCTTCCAGTACGAACGGAAGGGCTCCCGTGCCGGCGCCACCCCCCAGGGTGGAGATGATCGTGACGAACGTAGCGCCCTCGAAGATCCGGTCCAGCGCAGGCTGGGCGGAGCGCGCGAGATGCCCGCCAGCCACCGGAGAGCCACCGGTGTCCTCCGCGTCCGGACTGTCGGTGGTGAGACAGACCCTCCGATCGAACTCCTCGAACTCCTGGATCCGGGAGTCGCAGTTGATTGCCACCGTTTCCACGTACCGGAGATGCCTCCGCGCAATCTCCCGTCCGATCCGGGCGGCGCCGCCGCCCACCGTGACGAGGACAAAGCGGACGTCGTGCCCGAGTTTCAGATTCTCAACGAAACCGGGATCGAATTCGTCGTCCCGGCCCGACAGTTGGTCTAGGTCGCGTCCGTTCGGTTCGGCCTCAGGCATTTCCCACCCCTTCCTTGCCGTGGTTCTACGACCCTATCGTCCGACGACCCCCCGTCGCTCCAGGTCCCGGCCGCTCTCTTCGAGCGCCTGGACCCGAGCCCGTTCCTCCGTGGCCCGGCGCACGGCACCGTGCGCCTGGGCGACCAGCTCCGAAACCTTGAGCTCGACGGCGCCTCGTCGGACCAACTGGGCCAGCACGTCAGTCATCGGCTGGTCGTTGGAGACGAGGGCGCTGTACTCGCGGAAGGTCTCCACCTCATCTTGTCGAAGGCGGACGGGCGTCTCGAGGAGGCCCGTAGGGCTGGGAGTCGCGGGGTTCGTCGAGACGGCAGACTCGGTCTTGGCCCGAAGGAAGGAGCGGAGCGCTGCCCGCATGAGCTCCGACCGGCTCTCGAACTCGCCGCTGACGACGAACGTGTCCAAGAGCTGGAGCTCCTTGCGGTTGCACCGTAGCGCGATCCGCTCATCCTCGGGGGGCCGCCGGGACGTCGGCTTCGGCACCGAAGCCTGCGTACCGGTGTCTGGGTCTTTGTCGAACACGGCCGACCGCGGCTATGCGATATCCTGTTACTTAAACCCATTCCCATCTTTGTTCCGAGAAATATCTGCAGCACATCACAGTGGTCCCGGCTGACGTGTCGAACAAAATTTCCCACGTCGGAAACGCGATGAGAATCGATTTTCCGGTCGTATAACTTGCCCGAAAAAGTGGTCCCTGGCCGGGTCCGGCGCCCACGCGCATGGATACGCATGCGACGAGCTCCGGATCTCGCTCGCTGTACAGAGCCGGTGTCGGCGGCCGAACCTCTATATATTGGGCCCCGCCATCATTTCAAGAAGGCTCGTCCGCTGAGGCGTCGAAGGGGCAGGAGGGCCGTTCGAGTGCAGCATCCGTCCAAGCATCGCCTCCGCACACGAGGCCGGGGGATCCGCGGGGCCCGCGGTGTGTCGGAGGTCCTCGGAACGATCCTCATCCTTGCGCTGACCGTTACGCTGTTCTCGTCCATCTTCTTCTTCGTCAATACCTTCCCCAAGCCGGCGACTCAACCCTCGTCGCAGTTCCAAGGGCAGCTCTACTACAGCTACCAATCCCACAGCGGGCATTCGTGGGTGAACGTGACCAACATCGTGATCACCCACCTCGGCGGACCCACGATTTACAATTACAACACGATCATCTACGTGGTCTCGCAGGCGCATCCGCAGAACACGACCGCGACCTACACGCTTAGCAGCGGCGGGCTCGGGGCTACCTCCGGCGCCTCTTGGGGGACCGGCCAGGTCTGGAACCTGAGCCTCCTCAGCGTCGGGGTGCACCTCTCGATCCCGGACAACATCACCATCACCATCGTTTCCGGCGGTCTCGTCGTATATCGGCAGACGCTCCCCGGGACGAACCCGACCATTCCCCCGATCTTCGATCAGGAAGGCACCAGCCCGGGTTCGCCCTCGGTGAACTCTCCCTTCTCCATCTACGTTCAGATCACCGACGCGTTCCTGCCGACGACCAGCCACAAGGTCTACCTGAACATCACGACGCCCGGGTTATCGTGCGTCAATCCACTTACCGCATACGCCTCGAACACAACCTCCCTGCTCCGGATGACCTATAACTCAACGAACGGTCTATGGTTCGTTCCCAGCTGTTCTACGGCCACGGCTGGGACGTACTACGTGACGGCCTGGGTCACCGACGCAAACCCGATCCAGGTGCAGCAGAACTCGATCGTCTTCCCCGTCACCGTCAGCACGACCAGCAGCTCCGGCGGCAGCGCCCTCGTCGTCGTCAGCATCCTGACGAACACCAGCGCCCCCGTCATCGGTCAGCCGCTGAGCGTCGTGGTCGACGTCACCAACAATGGCGCCGTGACCGGCACCGCAACGGTCTACTTCGGTCCGACGGCAGGGTTCGCTCCAACCTCGGCCTCCGGTTCCGTGGCCGCCGGAGCGACGGTCGGGTTCGAGGCGACGTACACGCCGTCGGCAACGGGCGCACTCCTGCTCAACTCCACGGCGTCGATCCCGGGGCTGGGCAGCGGCTCGGACACGCTGGCGCTCACGGTGTTCCCGCACATCCTGTTCATCGCAGAGAACGTTCCCGCGGGGACGGTGCCGACCCGAACCAATGAGTCGGCTAACCTGGCCAGCGAACTGGTCGCCGCCGGGTTCCCCATTTCGCAGTACTTTGTCTCCTGCACGACCACGAACTATCCGAAGACGATCACGAGCCAGTTCGTTTCCGGCGCGGTGGCCATCGTCGACTTCGGAACGAACTCTTCCCAGTCGACCTGCCCGGCGTCCCCGGCCTATAACGGTACGAACCCGATCGAAGCGCAGCTCTACAGTGCCTTCAACAACGGGACCTCGCTCTGGGTGGCCGGCAACCGAGCGTTCACGAACTACGCGGCCGGCTGCGAAGGGACGACCTACCAGAACTACCTGCAGATCTTCGGCCTCAAGGCCTCGGGAACCAGCTGCGGAACCGCGGCGGCGACCCTGTCCACCACGGCGGCCAACCCCGCGTACTACAGCACGTCGGGGACGCTCGACGCCGCCGGTCTGTCGAGCCCGATCTATCTCAACGGAAACCTGACCGGCCTGGCCGGATTCACCCCCTACAAGACGCTCACACTGTCGACCACGGCCCACGAGGGCACCGCCTTCCTCCGCTACGGGAGCACCACGGGGACCATCATCGGGGTGTTGTACACGGGCACCACGGCCTCCGCGGTCGCCACCTCCGTCGACCCCGTTCTGTTCGGCGACACCCCGGTACCGTCGTCCTGGAACGGCATTGGCGCGGAGGTCGCCTACAACGTGGTCAATTACCTCTGCAAGCTCTCCACCGCGAGCGGCCCGAGCCGCTCTGGAACGGACTTCGGTATTGCCGGGGCGCTGGTCACCGGCACCCTGAGTCACACGACGTACAACACGGTCTACGTCAACCTCCGGGCCAATGACGTGACGAACGGGATCCTCACCGTCACGATGCTGGTCAACGGGGTCCCGGCGGTCTACCAGGGAACCCTGGTCCAGGCGACCGTGGTCGAGGCGGGCAACGGGGCGAACACCTGGGTCCCGCTCGTCTGGCAGGCGCCCGCGGCCGGGTCCTACGCCTTCTCCTTCGTGCTCTCCACTTCGCCGGTCGACGGGTTCCTCCTCAACAACCAGTACAACTACTTCCTCACGGGCGCCGGACTGACCTTCACGTAGCGGCTCCGCAGCCCGGAGCTGCGGGCACCGGCCCGCTACGACTGTTTCTCGGATGGAAGCGGCTGATCCGCTGGCGGGGAACCGGGGGTGGACGTCAGCGGGGTGCCGCACTTCCAGCAACGAGTCTCCCCCGCATAGACGACCGCTCCGCACTTGGGGCAGGCGAGCTCGGGCCGGCTCGGAGCTCCGGTGGACCCCTTCGGGGCTGTCGTCCCTCCGGCAGCGGCTGCCGCTCCGGCTCCGCCCTCCGTCGGCGGTGCTACGCTGGGCGCACCACCGGCCCGCCGCTGTCGGCGGCTCCGGAGGAAGAGGTAAACCAGTACGGCGAGGAAGAAGACCAGACCCGGGTAAATGAAGACGGTGAAGTAGATCGCCGGCAGGATCAGGGTATAGATCGACAGGTACTCGCCCGTCACGGGGCCTTCCAAGGTGGTGTAGCCGGTTCCCGGGCTGAGGTAGGTCCAGACGAGGTCGCCGCTCGCGTTGATGTAGGACGCACCGACGGTCCACCACCAGACGTCGACTCCGCCGATGTTCTCCGTGAAGGTCACCTGGCGGGCGGTGGAACTGTTGTACGTAAGGTTCTGGAAGTGGTACGGGTAGGCACCGGCCCCGCCGCACGAGCTCGAGTTGTTCGACTCGGCATTCGGACAGGTGCTGAGGAAGAAATTGACCCAGAGGATCTCGGGTTGACTGCCATTCGGCAGGAGGGCCGGATTGATGTCGACGACGAAGGTGAAGTTCCCTCGGGCTCCCCGCGAGTACGGGTGGACGGTCGCATTCTCGAGCGGAGAGTACGTGTGCGGGCTGAAGACGACGCCGCCGGCCGCCGGGGAGGGTGTGAGCAGAAGATCGACGGTCCCGACCGTGACGATCGGCGCCGCCACCAGGAGCGCGGCGAGTCCGACGAGAAAGAGCGTTCGGGCGCGAGTCCAGCCGAGATAGATCGGCAGTCCGACGCCGGTGAGCAGAAACACCGGAATGGCGAGCAGATAGCCGAGGTAGATCGAGGAGCCGGCCAGGCAGAGCGTGATGAACGCCAGGACAGCGACTCTGCCGAGCGGTTTCGCCGCGAAAGCCTTAACCGACTTCCCGAGCTGCACGACCGGGAGGCAGCGACCGGGGCTCCCCATATAAGGCTAAGGAGCGAGAGATCACGCCCGATCCATCTCTTCGCTTCGCGCTCATCATTCTCGACGGACTCGGTGACCGGCCCCACCCGGAAACCGGAGGCCGCTCTCCCATCGTAGCGGCTCGGACCCCCCAGCTCGACCAGCTGGCCGCGGCCGGAGAAACCGGCCAGGTTCAGCTGGTGGGTACCGGGATTGCGCCGGAGTCCGACGCCGGAGTGCTCGCCCTGCTGGGATACGACCCCGCCCACGACTCGCCCGGACGAGGCGTGCTCGAGGCGCTCGGGGTGGAGATACCTCTCGAGGCCGGCGACGTGGCACTTCGCTCGAATTTCGCCACCGCGTCCGGCGACGGAATGATCCTCGATGCCCGGGTCGGTCGATCGCTGGGAACCTCCGAGTCCGCCGACCTTTGTCGGTCGATCAACTCGGCAAATCTCCTCGATGACCTCGGGATCCGCGCGGAGCTCCGGCCCACGGTCGGTCACCGGGGGGTCCTCTGGCTTCATCCACTGGACGGGCAACCGCTGTCTCCCGAGGTGTCCAACTCCGACCCGTTCTACGAGCGCACCGGCGGAATGGGCCACGCCCGGGCTGACGCGGCGCCGATCCCCCGGCGAGTTGAGGCGCTGAGCGATGCTCCGGGGGCCGCCCGGACGGCGGCGGCGCTCAACACTTGGCTGGAGCGCGTGCCCGCGGTACTGGCGGCACACACGGTCAATGCGCGCCGGGCGATGCGAGGAGGCAAGGTCGCCAACATGGTGCTGCTGAGAAACGCGGGGGCGCTTCCGGCCGTGCCGCCCGCCTCGTTTGCATCGAAGCACGGGATCGCAGGTGCGGCTGTGACGGAGATGCCGGTCGAGCGCGGCATTGCCCGGTTGCTGGGTCTCACCGACGTCTACGTCGGTCCTATGGGTGCGGACCGGCCCGGTGCGCTCAACGAACGGGCGCGGGTCGCCCGGAAGGCACTCGCCGAACATCCGTTCGTCTACATCCACCTCAAGGGACCGGACGAGCCGGGTCACGACGGGGACGCCCCCAAGAAGCTCGCAATCGTCGAGGACATCGACGCGTCGTTCTTCGGGCCGTTCTGCGAGGGCCTGGACTGGACTACGACGCGTGTCGCCGTAACTGCGGACCATGCGACCCCGGCGATCCTGAAGCGTCACTCGGACGATCCGGTGCCCCTGGTCCTCCGGGGAGCCGGCATAGCCCCGGGGCCTGCCGTGAAGTTCGGGGCACCTCCTTCGGACGGTCCCGTCGGAACGATCGCCGGGAATCAGGTCCTTCGGTGGCTCTGGGCCGGTGGCCGCCCGCCCCCGCCATGATGAGAACGTGGCTCGTCATCGTGCCCCGCGGGCGGGCCGAGTCGGTGCGTCGACTCCTGCGCGACCTGGGCCTGTTGCGGAGCGACGTCCGCGCGCTCCGAACGGGCGATCACGTGGGTTTTCCGGTCACCCGGGCGCCGGAGCCGGCGATCCCCGGGACCCGATTGGAGGAGCGGGAGCTCCGATCGGTCCGCTCGCGCCCCCGTTCGTATCGGGACCTGCTCCAGCTAGAACCCGCTGCCCAGAAGCTCCTGCCTCGGGCCTTTGACGTGCTCGGCGATGTGGTCCTGATCCGGATCCCCGAGGAGCTGTCGGAGTCCCGAGCCGCCATCGGCGACGCGCTGCTCCGCTTCGTCCCGGGAGCGCGAAAGGTCGGCTGGGACCGCGGCGTCCACGGGAAGGCTCGTCTCCGGGAGCTCGTGCCGCTCGCCGGAGAGGGCTCGTGGCGCACCACGTACCGCGAGAACGGACTGGAGTTCCTCGTCAACCCGGAGGCGGCCTACTTTTCACCGCGGCTGGCCCGCGAGCACGCCCGGATGGCTTTGCGCGCCAACAACGGCGAAACGATCTGGGACCTGTGTTGCGGACTGGGTCCATTTTCGCTGACGATCGCACGTCGATTGGACAGCGTCCGGATCGTAGCCGTGGACTCCAACCCGGCCGCGATCGAGCTGCTCCGCGAGAACGCCACACGGCAGGGAGTGGCGGAGCGCATCGAGAGCCGGGTGGAGTCGGTGGAGGACTTCCTGCCCTCGGCCGGGCACGCTGACCGTGTCATTTTGAATCTCCCCCACGAAGGGATTAAGTACCTACCGTCGGTCAGCGCCGCCGTCGCGCCGGGCGGCACCCTCCACTACTATTGGGTGACACCGCGCGCCGACGATCCGATGCGGGAGCGGGAGGTTCTGGACCGGCTCGCCGCCCCGACCCAGTGGCACGTGGAGGAGTCCCATCGGGTGCATCCGTACGCCCCCCACCTCGACCTCCAGGCATTCACTCTCAAGCGGCGGTAGCGATGCCGCATATCGTCGGACTCGAGGAGGTCTCGGAGACCGACCTGCCGCTCGTCGGCGGCAAGGCGAGCAAGCTCGGAGAACTGGTTCGGCGGGGCCTGCCGATCCCGCCCGGCATCGTGGTCACGACCGAACTGTACCAGGACTTCGTCGACGGCACCGACCTGCGGACCGAGATTCCGGCCGCCCTCGCGGAGGTGGACGCTGCCGACCCGAAGAGCGTCGAGCGGGCCTCCCAGCGGATCCGTTCCGCGTTCGAGGGTTCGGAGTTTCCGTCGGCCATGCGCACGGAGATCGTGGCCGCCCTCGAGGCGTACGTGGCCCAGAATGACGTGATCTTCTCCGCCGTTCGGTCGTCGGCCACCGCCGAGGACCTGGAAGAGGCTTCGTTCGCCGGCCTCCAGGATACGTACCTCAATGTCCGCGGCACGGAGGCGGTATTACGAGACATCCGCCGATGCTGGGGGTCACTGTTCACCCCCCGGGTCCTCGTCTATCGGGCCCGGAAGGGGTTCGACCACTCCAAGGTCCGACTCGCCGTACTGATCATGAAGATGGTCAACTCGACGGCGAGCGGGATCCTTTTCACCCGCGACCCGAACTCGGGCGAGAATCACATGATCATCGAGGCGGGCTGGGGTCTGGGCGAGCTCATCGTCGGCGGTGAGGTCACGCCCGACCACTACGTGGTGGACGGGGCGACGCTCAAGGTCGTGCACAAGAAGATCTCCGAACAGAGCGTCCGGCTGGTCCGGAATCCCGATGGGGGTAACGTGCGCGAGCCCGTGCCCGAGTCGGATCGGGCTCGCGAGAAGCTGCCGGACGATGCGCTGCACCGCCTGGTCTCCCTGGCCCGGCTGATCGAGTCGCACTACCGTCGCCCGATGGACATCGAGTGGTGCATGGACGGCACGACCCTCTACATCGTACAGGCCCGTCCGTTGACCGCGCTACCCCCACCGCCAGCGGTCCCTCCCGGTGCGGCGGCTCCCCGCAGTGCGCCGGAGACCGATCCGGAGGGCCTCTTGCTCAAAGGGCTGGGGGCCGCTCCGGGTGTTGCGGCCGGGAAGGTCCGACTGCTGCTGAACGTACAGGAGAACTCCGCGCTGCAGGCCGGCGAGGTCCTCGTCAGCACGATGACCACTCCGGACATGGTGCCGGCGATGGCGAGGTCGGCGGCGATCGTTACCGATGAGGGCGGAATGACCTGCCACGCGGCGATCGTTTCGCGCGAGTTGGGCATCCCCTGCGTCGTCGGCACCCGAACCGCCACCAAGGTCCTGCACGACGGGCAGGAGGTCTCGGTCGAGGGCAAGATGGGCGCAGTGTATGCAGGGCTCGGCCGCGGGCAGAAGAAGGCGGCGGCCCCGGTCGCGGCGGTGGCGGCCGACCACTCGTCGGTGCCCGTCACCGCGACGAGGATTCTCGTGAACGTCAGCGTTCCGGAAAAGGCCGCCGAATACGCCCAGCTGCCCGTGCAGGGCGTCGGGTTGCTGCGCATCGAGTTCATCTTCACGGCCCACGTGCGCGAACACCCCCTGTACCTGATCCAGCAGGGACGGGGCAAGGAACTGGTCCAGCGGCTGGCCGACGGGATTGCTCAGGTATGCCGGGCCTTCCACCCGCGACCGGTCATCGTGCGGACTTCGGACTTCAAGACGAACGAGTACTCCGGCATGCCGGGCGGCAAGGAGTTCGAGCCGCCGGAGGAGAACCCGATGATCGGCTGGCGCGGATGCTCGCGGTACATCTCTCCCGAGTATCGGCCGGCCTTCCTCCTGGAGCTGGAGGCCATCCACAAGGTCCGCACCGAGATGGGGCTCCGGAACGCCCACGTCATGCTCCCGTTCGTCCGCAATACCTGGGAGCTCGAGCAGATCGCCGAGATGTTCCAGGAGAAAGGGCTCCGGCGGTCGCGAGACTTCAAGCTCTACTTGATGGCGGAAGTACCGTCCACCGTCCTGCTGGCTCGGGAGTTCTCGAAGCATTGCGACGGCTTCTCGATCGGGTCGAACGACCTGACCCAGCTGGTCCTCGGGGCGGATCGGGATTCCGAGACCCTGGCCCGGCTCGGCTACTTTGACGAGCGGGACCCCGCGGTGCTGCGAGCGATCGAGCTCCTCATCGACGGCGCGCATGCCGAGGGCCGAACCGTGGGAATCTGTGGGCAGGGGCCGAGCGTCTATCCGGAGTTCGCCGAGTTCCTCGTCCGGGCCGGCATCGACTCGATCTCGCTGAACGCGGATACCGTGGTGTCGACGACCCGAGCCATCGCCGCCCTCGAGCAGAAGATGAAGCTGGACGGCCTGCGGAAGGCCTAGCCGGACGAGGACGGCCGTGTCCGGGGCGGGCGCCAACGGGGAGGCGCCGGAGGCGCCACCGCGGGCAGCGAGAGTTCGGTGCCGGGCGCGAGTTCGAAGACGGAGTATTCTCGGCGAACCTCGAAGCCGAGCGGTCGGAGGTGCTCCGTGAGACGCGGGTTCTCGGACCACATGGCGACGGGCGCGCCCGACGCGGCCACCAGCGGCGGCTGGAGAATGCCGGAGACCAGCGCCGTGGCAGCGCCCTGACCCCGGTCCACCGACCGGGTGACCACGGCATGGATGCCGATCGAAGCCCGATAGGAATGGAGCAGTGCCGCGGATACGGGGGTGCCATTCCGCAGGGCCACGATCGGGGCCACGATCTCGTCCGGATTGGGATGATGTACTGCCACATCGAGGGCGCGCACCAGCTCCTCCTGCTCCGAGGCGCCGGCCCAGAATCCGGCGACCGAAGGCACCTCGGTGCTCGTCGACGGGCGCACCTCGTACCGAGGGTCCGTCGAGAGGTCGGCGGAGGAGCGCGCTCTCAGGAGCAGGGTCATGGGGTTTGGGCCGGCGCGGAATCCGAGCCGTCGCAGAGAGTCCTCGAGAAAGTCCGGGACCGGTCGTTCGACCCGGATAGAGGGCCTCAGGGCACGTTGGAAGTAGTGGTCGAGGGCTCGCTCGAGGAAGGCCGATTGCCGGTTCCGGTGGACCCGGATGTACTGCACGAAGTTGAACCGGGGAACGGGGATTCGTTCGTTCAGGACCATCACCCCGCCGGCCTGCTCCAAGGCGAAGCCACCGAGGGTCAGGACCAGCTCCCGCTCCTCCCGAAGGGCAGCCTCGACCGTGGCGTCCTCATCCGGCATGAAGCGATGCGGCCTCGAGCGGAGCACCGCTCATAGCGGCTCCCCGTCACGCCCGAGCGTGGTCCGGTCGGGATTCTTAAGTGCCGGTCCGCTGTCGCGCCGCATCGCCGGAAGGCTCCCGGCGCAGGAAGCGTCGCATGAGCGTACGGATCGCCCCCGGGAGCCCCATCGCCGTGCTGGGCGCCGGCAACATGGGGAGCGGCATCGGACAGGCGTTCGCCCAGGCAGGATTTCCGGTACGCCTCTACGACCTGACCGAACCGTTGGTTCACAAGGCGCAGGAACGGATCGAGACGAACCTCGCCGGCGCCGTGGAGCGGAAGAAGCTCACGCACGACCAGCGGGACGCGGTGCTGGGTCGTCTGTTCTTCTCCACCGACCTCACCTCGGTAACCCAACAGGCGCGCCTGGTGGTCGAAGCGGTCTTCGAAGAAGAGACGGTGAAACGCGCGCTGTTCGAGCAGGTCGGGTCGATCGTTTCGAGCGACACGATCGTCGCGACGAACACCTCGTCGCTCTCCGTCACTCGCTTGCAGGAGCCGTTCCCGCACCCCGAACGATTCGCCGGGCTCCACTTCTTCTACCCGGCGTTCCTGAACCGCTTGATCGAGGTCGTGGGCGGGGGCCAGACCTCCCAGTCCACGCTCGCCGCTCTCGAGGAGCTCTCGTACCGCCTGCGGAAGATCCCGATCCGGACCGCCGACCGCGCGGGATTCGCCGTGAACCGGTTCTTTGTGCCCTATCTGAACGAAGCGACAAGACTCGCCGAAGAGTCGGTCGCGAACCTGGCCACCATCGAGACCGTGGGACGGGAACTGTTCGGCGCCAAGCTCGGGCCGTTCGAGTTGATGAACCAGACCGGGGTTCCCATCGCCTTTCACTCGATGACGTCGCTGGAGCATGCCTTCGGCGCCGCCTACGCGCCGACGGCGCTCCTGCGCCGGCAGTTCGAGGCGAACCAGCCGTGGCCGTGGCAGAAGGATCCTCCCGAGGCCGACCGGATGGACGCGGTACGTCAGCGGTTCCGCGGCTTGGTCTTCGGCATCGCCGCTCGTCTCGTCGAGGAGCGGGTCGCATCGGCTGAGGCGACCGACCGGGGGGCCGTCGTGGGCCTGCGGTGGCAACGCGGACCCTTCGCCCTGATGTCGGAGCTAGGCCTGTCGGACGCGCTCTATGATGTAGAGGCCTACGCCGCTCGGTTCTCCGGCTCGTTCCCGGTGTCGGCCGAGCTTCACGCGCGGGTCCGGGCCGGCGAGACGCGATGGCCACTCCGGCTCGTTCGCGTCGATCGGGAAGGGCCGGTGGCGTGGGTGCTGCTGGACCGGCCCGAGGTGCTGAACGCCGTCAACTCCCATGTGCTCGAGCAACTGGACGAGACGTTCGCCTCGCTGGCGGAGGTCCCGGAGCTCCGGGTCGTCGTCCTCGCCGGCAGCTCGCCGGTGTTTGCGGCGGGGGCGGACATCGCCGAGATGGTCGACAAGGACGTGGCGGCCGGTCGGGCCTTCGGCTTCGCCGGCCAGGCGGTCTGCAAGCGGATCGAAGAGTTCCGTACGCCGGTGATTGCCCTCGTGGAGGGCTACGCGCTCGGCGGGGGCCTCGAACTCGCGCTCGCATGCGATTTCATCGTCGCCGCGGCTGGCACTCGCCTGGGGCTGCCCGAGGTCAAGGTGGGCATCCACCCGGGTTGGGGCGGCGCCTCCCGTCTGACCCGCCTGGCCGGACGGGCGACGGCGAAGTACGTCGTCTTCACCGGACGCGAGGACATCACCGCAGAGGAGGCCCTCGCACTGGGCATCGTCACCCGGGTCGTGCCGCCAGAGTCGATCCGGGAAGAGGTCGGTCGGATCGCCCGCCAGATCTCCGAGCGGGCGCCGCTGGGCGTTCAGTGGGTCAAGAGCGTCGTGAACCGAGCGGTCGACTCGTCGATGGAGTCGGCGCTGCGGCTGGAGGGCGAATCTGCCGGACACACGTTCGCCACCCACGACCGTACCGAAGGCATGAACGCCTTCCTGGAGCGTCGCAAGCCGCAGTTCGAGGGCAAGTAGCGCGCCCCGTCCCTTAGGGCGCGGCGTCCAGCTGGGCGCGGTACTGCTCCGCGGACAGCCCTTCAGCACCGGCGAGCGGCGAGGCTGGCTTCAGTCGGAAGAGCCAGCCCTTCGCGTACGGGTCCTGGTTCACGTACTCGGGGTGCGCCTTCAGCTGGTCGTTCACCGCGCTCACGCTCCCGGCGACCGGCGCGTAGACGTCCGAGACCGTCTTGACCGACTCGAGGGTCAGGACCGTGGCATGCTCCGCGACGCTCTTGCCGACGGCGGGAAGGCCCACGAAGACCACGTCCGTCAGCTGCTGCTGGGCGTAATCGGTGATCCCGACCACGACCTCATCGTTCTCGGCACGGAACCACTCGTGTTCGCTCGTGTATCGCAACTCGTTCGGTATCTTCCCGGGGTCGGTCATGTTCCCTCCGTCCAGCTCTCGGCGTACCGGATCTGCTCGGCCGTCGGTCGGTCGATCCGTACCTCCAGCGACGGCATCGCCGCCTCGGCGACCGCGCGGTCGAGCTCGAGCGGGACCGGATGCACGCCCGGCGCAAGGCTCGCACCGTGCCGGACCAGGTACTCCACGGACAGCGCCTGCAACGAAAAGCTGAGGTCCATGATCTCGGCCGGGTGACCCTGGCCCGCCGCCAGGTTGATCAGCCGGCCGTCGCCCAACAGGTAGACCCGCCGGCCGTCGCCGAAGCGGAACTCTTCGACGCTGGGGCGCACGACCTCCCGGTGCACCGCCATCGCCGCGAGGTCCGGCTTCGAGATCTCGACGTCAAAGTGCCCCATGTTCGCGAGGAGGCATCCGTCCTTGATGACCTTGAGATGTTCTCCGCGGACCACACCGACGGTGCCGGTCGTGGTGACGATCACGTCCGCCTCGGCGGCCGCCTCGATCATCGGCCGGACCCGGAATCCCTCCAGGCGGGCCTCGATCGCCCGAACCGGGTCGACCTCGGTCACGATGACATCCGCACCCACCCCCCGGAGGCGGGACGCGATGCCCTTGCCGACCCAGCCGTAACCGGCCACCACGCAGGTCCGTCCGGCCACGAGCAGGTTCGTGGCCGAGAAGAGTCCGTCCAAGAAGGACTGGCCGCAGCCATACCGGTTGTCAAACAGGTGCTTCATCGAGGCGTCGTTCACGGCGATCGCCGGCCAGCGGAGGGCCTTGGACCGCTCCATGGCCTTGAGCCGGTTCACCCCGGCGGTGGTCTCCTCCGTAGAGCCCAGCACATGCCCCCGGTCCGGTCGGGAGGTATGCGCCAGCGCAACCAGGTCGGCGCCGTCATCGACGATGACCTCGGGGTCAAAGTCGAGCATGGCGCGGATGCCCGCGTTGTACTCGTCCATCGACTCCCCCTTTCGGGCCCAGGTGGGAACCCCAGCCTCCACGACGGCGGCCACGGCGTCGTCGTCGGTCGAGAGTGGATTCCCAGCCGCCAGCCGGAGCTCGGCCCCTCCGGCTTTGAGCGCCAGCGCCAGTACGCAGGTCTTTGCCTCGACGTGAAGGACCGCAGACACGCGCCTCCCCGCGAGGGGTTTCTCCCGGGCGAACCGCTGCTCGATGCTGGCGAGCACCGGCATATGGGCCTTCGCCCAGGCGATCTTGAGACGACCTAGCTCAACCCGGCCCGCCACCCGTGCACCGCCGGGCGGCAGAACGACCTGGGGTTATAGCCGTTCGTCGGGCCGCGGCCCGCTCCCGGAAGTCCTACCCGGTCACGGAGCCACAGAAGGGGCAGACCAGGAAGTCGGAGTTGATCTGCTTCCCGCAGTTGGGGCAGTTCTTCATTCCGGGGGTCGCCGCTGCGGCCGGAGCCGCTGCCGCCGGGGCTGGAGCCGGCACCGTGGCCGCAGGAGCCGGCGTGGAGGCCGGCGCAGCGGCCCGGGGGGCCGGTGCGGGT
>JASHOK010000050.1 GCA_030041175.1 Thermoplasmata archaeon
GGGGCATGGATTGCCCTCATGGATCGGCGCGAGATTCACCACGTGGCGGCCGTTACGGTGTACCGCTCCATCGCTGCGGGGCGACATGGGCGAATGGTGACCACCGACTACGTGCTGGACGAGGCAGTAACTCACCTGCGGCTCCACTCGAGCGTCGAATCGGTCCAAGCGCTGCGGCAGGCCCTGACGCAGAGCGAGAGTCTTCAGATCGTCTGGAGTACTGCCGACCGCTTCTGGGAGGCGTGGCAACGACTCGAGGCACGCCCCGACAAGCGCTGGAGCCTCACCGACTGTCTCAGCTTTGTGACGATGGAGTCGCTCGGCATCCGGGCGGCCTTCGGCTTCGACGCCGGCTTCATTCAGGCCGGGTTTGAGCTGGTGCCCACACGGTCGGAGTGATTGTTTCAGGTTTGAATCCCGGCGGGCCCGTACCACCCAGGTGTCGATGTGAGTCACCGGCGTCCATGCCCATCGCCGGACCGGGAACGCGTCCGGTGAAGGTCAGCCGTCCATCCCTATCGCCCGGATCGTGACGGGAGCATCTTCGGCCCCGTTTCGGACGCGACAAGGCCTCAGGTTCTGAAGTAGTGCCCTTGGTCGATGTCTGCGATGAGCCCCGGCCGGACCGGCTGCCACCCGAGCAGCTCGCGGGTTAGCACACTGGACGCCGGCTGGTCGACCGCGAGGACCATCCCGAGAAAACCAAAATCCTCGGCTGTGCGAGGGGCCACCGGCAGGTCCAGGTGACGGCCGATCACGGCCGCGATGTCGCGGACCGGTATGCCCTCATCGCCGACTGCATGGAGGACAGATCCCGCCGGGGCCCGTTCCAGTGCTAGGCGAAACAGGTGGGCAGTGTCGAGTACGTGCACCGCGGGCCAGCGGCTGGACCCGTCGCCGAGGTAGCCGGAGACGCCCTTGTCGCGGGCGATGCCGATGAGGCGGGCGATGAAACCGTGGCGGTCGCCCTCGCCGTGCACCGACCGCGGCAGGCGCACGACGGACGAGCGAACGCCGCGGGATGCCATCGCGAGTGCCGCCTGGGCGTTCGCGCCACGGCCCACCATGGGGCCGCCGGAGGACCACGTGTCGCGTTCGGTCGCAGCGCGCCCGGGCACGGACGGCGTCCCCGAAGCGACGACGAGGGGCCTTGCGGAGTGCTCGAGCGCGGCGCCCAGGGTCTCGATGGCGCGACCGTCGACTTGTACGGCAGCCCCCATCTGGGTGGTGTCGTGGACGAAGGCGAGGTGGATGACCCCGTCCGAACCGGCGGCCCCCGCACGCAGAGCGTCCAGGTCGTTGAGGTCGCCGCGGAGGACCTCGGCGCCCACGCTTTCCAACTTCGCCGCGGACTCATCCGAGCGGGCCAAGCCGACGACCTGGTGACCGGCGCCGAGGAGCTCAGGGACCACGGCCGAGCCGATCCATCCGGAGGCCCCAGTTACGAAAACGCGCATACGCGAATCACTCCGGTCCTTGCAGGGGGCGGGTGGGATATCAGCGTTCTAGCGGATATGCTCGCTAGCGACTGGACCTTTGTACTCACGAGCCATCGGGGAACCGTGCGCCGCATCGTGATCGAAATGCCGGTGGAGGACTTCGCCCGGCTGAAGGGCGGAGGCTCGTTCTACCAGGCGGTCGCGTCGTTCTCGGTGCTCCAGATTCTTCGCGCAGGTCCCGGGGGTGCCTCATCCATCGTCCAGATCCGTCCCAAGGATCCGAAGATGGGTTTCGACGATCTAGCCCGGCTCGCCCACCGCGAGCTCCAGCTGCTCGACGCGAACGGAGGTACCTTCACTTCTCTCATGAAGACCGGTCACGTTACCTCGCCCCTGCGGCGCATCGGGTTGAACCTCGGGAGAGGATACTTCGTACCCCCGATCGAGATTGAGCGCGAACGGGCGCGCTTGACATATGTCGGAAGCAGCCCCGAGGTCGGGCGCCTCCTCGAGGCCCTTCGAAAGCTCGGTCTCCGACATCGCGCCGTGTCAATCTCGGACTTGCGGATACCACCGGGCTCGCCGCTGACTGCGCTGACCGACAAGCAGTTCCGGGTGGTGAGCGCGGCCTACCAGGAGGGTTACTACGATCGCCCGCGTCGGGTCAGTTCCAAAGCGCTGGCGCAAAGGCTCGGACTATCGAGCTCCACGCTCGTGAACCATCGCCTCAAAGCGGAGCAGCGACTGCTCTCGGCAATTCTCGGTCAAGAACCCCTATCCGGGACAGCCCGACGACGTTGAGAGCGTGCCGGTCGACGGCGTCACGACTTCCCGGTCCAATCACCATCGTCGTCGCACCCCGCGCGTCCCCCTAGAGTCTGCATGACCAGGCAGCGCACGCCTCCGCAAGAAGCCATAGAAGGTGGATCGAGCCGCGCACTGCCGGGCCGGCAGGTCAGTCGGAGAGAGGCGGGGAAGGCTGCTCCCAGGAGCAGCTCGAGAAACCCGGAACACCCAGACCCAGCCTCCCCAATTATCGGACTCGTCGAACTAGTCCATCGAATCCCGGCGGGACCGTCCCGTACCTCCTTTCGATGGACTGACGGGCTCGTAGGAACCAAGCCGGAGCGGGCGTCCACGACGGAATTCGCCTCGAGGCGGATTTATCAATTCCGCGTTTCTGCGATCTTGGCCGGGCCGGATGCAAGTCGTGGAGATACCGATCCCGCGGTGTTTCCGTTGCGCGTACACGTGGCGCCCCTCCTGGCCGGTGGTCCGGATCTGCCCCCGTTGCAATTCCGACCGGTGGGACCGTCCTCGGATTTCCCGCGCCGTCGGACCTCGCTCGGGGCTCGGAGTCGGGGACGTGGTCGGGAAGCGTCGGGAGGAGGTTCTTCGGAACGCCCGCCGGTACGGAGCGCGGGATGTCCGGGTTTTCGGTTCGGTGTGTCGAGGGCAGGCGACCCGTTCCAGTGACTAGGATCTTCTCGTGCGATTCCGGAAGGGCGCGGACCTCTTCGACCAGATGCGTCTCGAGCGGGAACTCAGTCGGCTCCTCGCCCACGCGTTCGGCCGGTCCGGGTCGCGCCGGCGGTGCCAAGGGTTGATCGACTCACTTAACTATACATGATTCATGAACATGACTCATGACGGTCGTGCAGGCCCGCCTGCCCGAACTGGAGTACGAATTGCTGCGGAAGCGAGCGCGTTCCGAGCGCCGTCCGATCCAGGACGTCGTACGGGCGGCAATCCGCGCCCACGTGCTCGAGGACTCGGTGGATGCCTCCGAGCCTATCTTCCGGGAGCTCGCGCATCAGAAGGGGCCCCGGGGCAAGGATCGCACCGCAGAACGTGTCGACGAGCTGCTCTACTCGTCTCCATGATCTTCATCGACACGTCGGCCTGGTTCGCGCTCCTGTACGAGCGAGCCGCGCAGCGACCGGAAGCGGTGGCGATCTTCGCCGAGATCGAGAGCGGCCGGTACGGGGCGCCGGTGACCACCGACTACGTGCTCGACGAGACCTTCACCCTGCTGCGCCAGCGGGTGGGGCTTGCCTCCATCGCCCGGCTGTCCAGTCTCCTTCGGGACAGCCCGTCGATCCGACGAGTACGAGTCGGCGAATCGGTCTTCGAGGAAAGTCTCCGGCTCATTCTCTCCCACACGGACAAGCGCTGGAGCTTCACCGATTGCACCAGCTTCGTCACGATGCGAGAGACCCGGATTCCCCGGGCGTTCACCTGGGACCACAACTTCGTCGAGGCCGGATTCGAGGTCGTCCCCGGCGAAAAGTCCTGACGGTACACGGGCCGGACCCGGCCCTCTCGGGCCGGTTCGACTCCCCACCGGGGTCCGCGTCTAGGTAGGTGGCGGACCCGCCGACGGTGGGCGGCTCCCTCCGGTCGGCGAGGAGGGTTCCGGGGGGTTCGGCTGGTCCCGGCGGCGTCGGCCGGCGAGGAGCACCAGGAAGAAGATGATGATCACGGCCAACCCCACCCCGACCGCGATCCAGGTCCACGGGATCGTCGTGGAGGAGGACTTCGTACCGCTCGGTGGAGCGGTCACCGAGAGGCGGGTGGTCGCGTTGGCGAAGTGGCCATAGGAATCGTTGACCTCGACCTGGGGGGTGTAGTTGCCGCTCGCCGATGGTACGCAGCTCAGGCTGGCCGCATTCGTGCTCGAGCAACCCGGCGGAAGGTCCGTGTACCGGTACGTGAGAGTTCCCGTGTACCCGCCGGTGACGGTCACGGTGAGCGTCGATCCCTTCCCGAGGGTGATCGACGACGGAGTCGCCACCAGGGTCGCCGAGAGCTTCGCCTCGACCGTGAGGCCCGTCGAGTTCGTCGCCTCCTGATTCGCGCTGTCCGCTACGGTCACGCCCACGGTGAAGTCGCCCGTTTCGGTGGGGGTACAGGCCAGACTCGAGGCATTCTCCGTCGCACATCCGGTCGGGAGCCCCGAGTAGACGTAGGTGAACGGCGCCACGCCGCCGGAGACGGTCACGACGACGGTCGATTCGGCGCCGATACTGATGGTCGAGGGGGTGGCAACCAGGCTGGCCGTCAGGAGCGGCTCGACGGTGAGGACGGTCGAATTGGAGACCTCAACGGCCACGCTGTCCGTCACGTTGACGAGAAGATCGAACTGCCCGGCCTGGGTGGGCGTGCACACCAGGCTGGAGGCGTTCTGCGTCGCACAACCGGTCGGAAGTCCGGAATAGAGGTAGGTGTAGGGTCCGACACCCCCGGAGACCGTGGCGGTGATCGTGGTCGACGCGCCGACCCCGATGACCGAGGGGTCTGCCTGCACGGTCACCCCGAGCGGTCCGACCGGAGGCTCGACCGTCAGGGTCGTCATCGCGGAGGTCGAGCCGCCGCCGGTCTGGGAGACATGGACCGTGATGGGATACACGCCGGCCTCGGTCGGAGTGCACGGAAGGGTCGCCAAGTTGGCCGAGGTGCAGCCCGGGGGGAGGCCGGTGTAGGAGTAGGTCAGCGATGACCTGGCGCCCATGACGGTCGTCTCGAGGTCCGTTGTCGCGTCCACCTCGACCGTGGAGGGAACCGCTACGAGCGTGGCGGACAGGGAGGGCGGCGGCGGACGGACGCCCGTGCTGAGCTCGTAGACGGCCCCCGGATAGGTCCCCGAGACGAACAGCATGTTGACGGCGGAGTCCCATGCCACCGGTCCGAGGTCGTCCCCCAGGACCAGCTCGCCGTAGTACGTCCCGTTGGTGGCGTTGATGAATCCAAGCTCGCCTCCGGCCACCCCCGCGATGGTCCACGGCTCCGTGAGGAGGATGGTCTCATTGACCGGGTTGTAGGCCAGGAACTGGGGATGACTGGTCCCCGAGACATAGATGGGCGCGTGCAGCGCATAGGTCGTCGCCGAGAAGTTCGCCACGTAATCGGCGTCGCTCTCCGCGACGTAGACCTCCCCGTTTGCCGGGTCGTAGGCGAGCCCCAGCGGCTCGTTGCTGATGTCGATCGGGGTGGACGTCTTCACGATCGTGCTGTCGGCCGCGTTGATCACGCTCACGTTATCGCTGCCGAAGTTCGAGACGAACACGGTGTCGTTGTCGGGGTCGTACAGCACGCCGAGGGGGTTCTCGCCCACGGTCACCGTGCCCTCCACCGCCCCATCGGAGGCATCGAGGATCGTCACGGTGCCCTCTCCGTAGTTCGCGACGAACACCTTCTGGTCCGTGGGGTCGTAGGCCAGTCCCGAGGGGAGGTCGAAGTCGGTCGTCGGCAGATGCGTCACGGCGTACGTGGTGACGTTGACGATCGCGACGTCGGCGTCCGCTACGGTGTACGGGGTGAAATCGACGTAGACGGTCCCGTTCGCGCTGTCGTAGGCCACCGCGCCGCCGACCCACTGGTGCTGGATCACCGAGAACCCCACGAACACCTGGTGCTCGACCTGTTCGGTCGTCGCGTTGAGGATGCTGAGGTCGCCGCTCTGTCCATCGTAAACGTATGCCTGGTCGTTCGGCCCCCCGAACGCGATCCCGTACGGGAGGTCCGCCAACGGTCCCCAGTGGACGATCGCGTTGTTGACGACGGAGATGTCGGTCACGTTGGTCGACGCTGTGGACGAGTATCCCTGGTTCACGACGATGATGTCCTCCAACTGAGGATCGTAGACCAATCCGTCCGGTCCGGCGTTGTCGGCGAGTGCGATCGACGCGCTGGCCCCGGTATCGGAGACGCTCGCGGTGGGCGCCGGCGCGTACTCCTCGACAGCGTTCTGGAAGTATCCGGCAACGAACAGCGAGTCGTTGGTCGGGTCGAGCGCCAGGCCGTCCCACGCAGAGTCTCCCCCCGCGGGCAGGGAGATAGAGCCCGACAGCGCCGAGCTCGTCAAGCTCCAGATCTGGACCCCCGGGCTCAGCCCGGAAACGTACAGCTCGCCGTTGAGGGAGTCCGCGATCATCGGCCCCGGGGAACCCTCGCCGGTCAGCGAGATACTGGTGCCGTAATGGAAGGTCGGCAGGGGGTTGAACTCCGTGATGTTGAACGACGTCTCGGCGTCGACATAGACGGTCCCATCGGCGGGGTCCAGGGCGATGTTCGTGGGTCCCTCGCCGACCTTGATATTGCCGGTCACGTCGAACGTGGACGCGTCGATCTCGGTGACATTCGCCGAGCCGAAGTTCACCACGAACTCGGAATTCGTCCAATTGTCGTAGAGCACGGTTTCGGGGTATATCCCCACGGGGATCACCGCTTCGACGGCATAGCTCGACGCATTGTACACCGTGACCGTGTTCGCGCTCACGCCCCCCGTGGCCCAGATCGTGTTCGAGTCGTTGTCGTAGCCCAGGTACGTCGGCTCGCCCGCGGGAATGATCCGCACCCCGACATCGGTGGTCGCGTTCACCACGTCGATACCGGTCGTACCGACGTCGCCGCCACCCACCCACACGGTGCCGTTGTCCGGGTCATACGCCGCATCGAGCGGGAAGGTGGTCGAGTTCGAGAGCTCGTAGCCGGAGGCGACCGTCTGATTGAACAGCACGAGCGTGCTCGAGACGGAGGCCAGGAAGTCCCCCGAAGCGGTGAATGCTCCCGTGGGAGAGAGGGACGCTCCCGACGACGGGAGCTGCGTGGCACCTGAGGCCCATGCTCCTGTCGATGGGCCCGCAAGTAGGACCGATCCCGCCGAGCTGGCGATCAGGATGAGCAGGAGGAAGGCAACGGTCGAGGTCGTCCCGGCGCTTCTCGTACCGGGCCTGGATTCCACGGTCAAGAGAACCGGGGGCCAGTAAATGTGGGAGGGCTTAACGCTGTGGTCGAGAAAGTGCCGGCGACGACGGGGATTGCCGTTCCGGCGGTCCGTTCGCGCCACGGCGCACCGGCGTGCGCACCGGCGGACCGGGTCGCGGCTTGTGGCCGGTCACTCGGTAGGCTTTGCCTGCCGGGCCGCGTCGGTCGTCGTTCGAATCTCCGCGAGCCACTTCGTGAGGATGTCCAGCAGATACTCGCCGGCGGGAGGATCGAGCAGAAGCTCGAAGTCCGTCACGACACGGCGCGACATCCCTTCCGCACCCATCTCGGGGGCGATGCTTCCGACCCCGATTCGGAGCAGGGCCCCTTCGGAACCCGCGCTGAAGCTCTCGGCGTAGACTTGGCGGAACTGCGGATGGAGGCCGTACGGGGGGGCGTCGCGAAGTTTTCTCTCTCGAGCGGGCATGCCCATCGATGGGGGGTCCGGCCTTATGAAGCGCTCGCCCGCCGCTCCAGC
>JASHOK010000051.1 GCA_030041175.1 Thermoplasmata archaeon
CCGGTCGATGCGGGCACCTTCGTGAAGATCGGCGGAAGCGGGGGCTTGGTCACGAGGGCCAGCGTGGTATAGCTGGCGGTGATCGCTGCGGCAAGGACCGGTCCGATCGCACTGCCCAGGTTCCGGAACGTCTGGTTCATCCCGGTCTGGACGCCGAGCTCGTTGCGGGAGACGGAGAGGACGATGATGTTCGACATCGCGATCAGCACGGCGACGTTGCCGACCAGCGACGGGATCGTGAAGATCATCACCTCGAGGATCGTGGAGTGGAACAGGGCCAGGCCCAGGCCGCCGGCGCCCATGACGCCGAAACCGGCCATCATCACGGGCTTCGGACCCTTCGCGGCGACCCACCGGCCCCAGAGCGGGGCGAAGGCGAGCATGCCGAGCGAGGTCGGCAGCGAGACGAGGCCCATCTGGAATTCGTTGAGGTTGAAGCCCGGCGCGAACGGGTCCTCGACCAGGATCGTGACCGTGACGAACACGAGGAACATCCCGATGCCGACGATCACGCCGTTGACGTTCGAGATCCAGATGTTCCGCTCCTTGAGCGCCCGGAACGAGACGACCGGGGTGGGAACCCGAGGCTCCCAGAGCAGGAAGAAGATCAGGGCGACGGCGGCGAGCAGGAAGAAGTCGGGGACGCCCCAGGGAATGCTGCCCAGATGCACCGCCGAGAAGCTCGTCCAGCCCCAGTAGGTCCCTTCGGTGATGCCGAACATCGCCATCGCGAGCGCGATGCCCAGGCTCCCGATCCCCGGCACGTCGATCGGCTGCGGCGAGAGATGGGGAGATTCCCGCAGCACGAAGTAGGCGAGGATGACGACGAGCACCGCGATCGGCGTGACGGTGTGGTAGGTGATCTGCCAGCCGTAGGTGTACGCGAGGTAGCCCCCGCCGACGAGTCCGAGCGACGCGCCGGCGGCGAACATCCCGGAGACGATCCCCTGGGCCTGGCCCACGCGCGCGGCCGGAAATACCTCGGGCATCATGGCGAAGGCCAGGGGGAACATGCCCATCCCCAGGCCCTGGAAGGCCCGGACACCGATCAGGATGTAGATCTGGTTCGCCCGGTCAACACCGAAATATGCGCCGATGTTCGGGGTGAAGCCCGCGACGCTGACCGCGACGGCATAGAGCGCCATCACGAGGAGCAACATCCGCTTCTTGCCGTACTTGTCCCCGAGCTTGCCGAAGATCGGCGTGGCGACCGTTCCGACCAGCAGGTAGGCCGAGACGATCCACACCACCGTGGTCGACGGCGCGTTGTCGAAGAAATCGATGAACGCCTTGAAGGCCGGCAGGACCATCGTCTCGACGTACGTGACCATGAGGGCCATCACGGCCAGCACGAGCAGGACGGCCCGAGCGGCCTTGGGGTCGTACGGCGTCCCCGCGGCGGTCAGCGGCGCGCTGTCCCCGTTCATGCGGCCTCCGGCACCGTGGAGCTCTCCGGGAGCAGGTTGCGGGCCACGTGCCGGAAGACCCGGGTGGCGGTCGCGAGGTCCTCGGTCGGCAGCCCGGTCGTGCCCCGGGAAACGATCTCGTTCACCCGGTGCCAGATGCGAGCCTCCGTGCGCCGGCCCTTGGCCGAAATCGTGAGGTCGACGGCCCGGCGGTCCCGGGCCGACCGGTGTCGGGCCAGCAGTCCCTTGGCTTCCAGCCGGTCCACGCTCACGCAGACGGTCGGCGCCGAGAGGAGCAGGTGCCGGGCCACCGAGCTGATGGAGGCCGCCTCGAGGCTGGCCACCAGGTGGAGCGCCCAGTATTCGCCCTTGGAGAGGCCCTCGGCCTCGAGCACCGGTTGCAGCTCGTGCGTGACGGCACGCATCACGTCCTGGACGCTGTTGACGAGCGCCTCCGAGTCGGCCGGCGTGAACTGCCGCAAGGGATGGGCCAGCGCAGCGACCATGGACCTCCGAATGCTTCGGCCTTCGAATAATTAGGTGATATAACTACTTCGGGTTTCCCGGAAGCCAGTCTCTCAGGCCAGGGCGTATCGGGCCAGCTGCACCACGTCCGCGAAGGGCAGCGAGTACTCGGCGCCGGCGGGGTCTCCACCCCACCGGGCCTCGATGGCGCCCTCGGGAAACTCCGGCAGCTCGCCGGCCGACCGCGCGTCGAGGCCGGTCGGCATCCCCCGACGGACACACTCCCCGATCAGGACCAGCGCGCCGACCGGCCCCGAGGTGACCAGCAGCGTGTCCTGGGGCCCCGTGCTCCGTTGCTCCACACGGGCCGTCTCATCGTGATAGTAGGCCAGGCGGGCCGCCCGCGAAGCGCCATCGTGACGGCTCCGGCTCGCCCGGGTCCCGGTCCGCCGAGGAGGACTGGGCGGGGCGCGCCACTCGACCCCCTGTTCAGCGTCCAGGAACCGCTCGAGCAGACCGGGGTCGATCGGAACTGCTCCCGAGGCGGGCGTCAGGACGCCCCCCGACGCGGGCGCCAGAGGAGGCAGTCGGGTCGCACGACACAGGGACCGCAGACCCGCATGTCTCGCTCCTTCGGACAGTCTCCCGAGATTCCCGTGTGGCACAGCACGAAGTCGTACTTGATGGGGTCGACCGGGTCGACCTGACGCAGCGCCGCGGTGACCTCCTCGACCGTCGCCCAGTTGCGGGACCGGCGATGGGTGAGTCCGAGATGGTACGCGATCCAGTGCACGTGGAGGTCGAGCGGAATGCGAAGGTCGGCGGACGGAACGCCGGTCCACACGCCCAGGTCCGGAAAGCCGGTGCGACTCATCCACCGCACGTAGAGGGTCTCCCGTTTGCACGGGCTGTGCGCGCCGTCCAGCGGAGAGGGGAACAAGACCCGATAGCCCCGGGGTCCACGATTCGTGCCGTTCCCCCGGAGGCCCCGGGCGAGCCGGTCCAGGCCGTGCGCGAACCCACCCTCCTCGAGTCCGGAACGAAACAGTTCGCCGAGCGACCCGTGTTCGTGTCGCAGGCGCCCGACCTGCCCGGCCAGGAAGGCGAGCTGATCGCCCCGTATCCACCGGTGCCGGAAGGTTCGAAGCGCCGACCGGTATCGGCGGCCGCCGCGGGGCTCTCCGAGGGCGGCGAAGTCCTGATCCACACGTCGGCCGAGATCGGCAAATGCGCCCCGGATCGCGGTGACATTGCCGATCGCCAGCGTGGCGGCGAAGATTCCCGCCACCTCGGCCGCTGCGGGGTCGCTCGCCAGCGGACGAACACAGGACAGCGGGTCCTGGGCCAGGGAACGGTCGAACGGGAACTGCCGGTAGAGTGCCTCGAGGTGCGCCGGGAACTCGGGCGTGGGATGGTGCATCAGCCTCACGGTAACTGGCCGAGTTTTCTGGGCGATTTACCGTTGCCCGGATTGCTCCCTCCGGGGCCGGCCGTAAGTAACCCGGCGTCGTGAGCGGCCCGATGGACCCGTCACGGGAGGTCTTGGCGGAAGGAGTCGACCGGGCCTGGCTCGAGCGGCAGGCTCAGGAGGACCCCCTCCGGCACGCCTGGGCGATGTGGGACCTCGATCACGAGACCGGGCGCTTCCGGTTCGTGTCGCTCCTTCGGGATGGACGAACCGTCGGCTATCTGCTCATCTGGTATGGCGGTGAGATTCCCCGCGCCCACTGGATCAGCGAGGACCCGGACGACGGCCTTCTGGCCCTGGGCCTGCCACTTCCGCCGGTCCTGGCCTACGTGCCCGAGCGAGTGGCCCCGGCCGTCCAGCAACGTCTCCATGCCGCCCAGACCGTACCGATGGATGTCCTGCTCTGCACCGGCCGTACCGTGACCCCGCCCGATCCCCGGGTCCGTCGGCTTGTGCCGGCCGACGCCGCCGTGCTCTCGGAGTTCCTCGCGGCCCATGCGGACGCAGAGCTCGGAGGCTACGCCCCCGGGGCACTCGACCGTGCTCCGGTCTGGGGAGCGTTCGAAGCGGACCGACTGGTCGCCGTCGCGCGGGCTGCGGTCCTGCTCCCGGCGATCTGGGTCGTGACCGGAGTGTTCACCGATCCGGCCTTCCGGGGGCGGGGGCTCGGCCGCGAGGTGACGACCGCCGCGACCACAGCGGCCCTGGCGAGCGGGGCTCGGGCGGCCCTCTACGTCCGGGCCGACAACGCGCCGGCGCAGACCATCTACCGGGAGATCGGCTACCAGCCGGTGGACCGACGCGTCCTGGTCGAGGCCAGGGGAGAGGCTCCACCATTTTGACCCGGGGTTTCCTGACGGTCCCACGACCATGTCCACGAACACCGAGGTCGCGAAGATCTTCTACGCGATCGCGGACCTGCTCGACCTTCAAGGAGAACGCTTCAAGCCGGAGGCCTACCGCCGGGCCGCGCGCTCCCTCGAGTCGCTCGGAGAGGACCTGCGAAAGGTCGCTCAGCGCGGAGCGCTCGACCAGATCCCCGGCATCGGAGAGGCGTTGCGGGACAAGATCCTGGAGTACCTGCGTGACGGCAAGATCGGCTATTACGAGAAGCTCCAGGCCGCCTTCCCGCCCGGCGTCCTCGAACTCATGCGGATCCCGGGCATTGGGCCCAAGTCGACGGGCCGTTTCTATCTCGAGCTGCACATCGAGAGCCCGGCCGCGCTGGCGCAGGCGATCGACGACGGGAAGCTTGCCGGCCTTGCCGGCTTCGGACCGAAGAAAATCGAGAATCTTCGAGAGGCCCTGCGCACCACGGCCGCCGCACCACCGGCCGCTCGCACGCCGCTCTGGAAGGCGTGGCGTCTGGCCCGATCGATCGTCGCGGAGCTGTCCCAGCGTACGCCGGTCCATGATATCGTGGCGGCGGGCAGTCTGCGGCGGTGCCGCGAGACCGTCGGCGACCTCGACATCCTTGCCACCTCGGACCGACCGCCGGAGACCATCGCGGTGTTTGCGCGGCTCGCCACGGTCCGCAGCATCGTCGTCCAGGGCGACACCAAGGCGACCGTGATCCACGAGCCCGGCATCCAGGTCGACCTCCGCGTCGTCGAGCCGGCCAGCTTCGGCGCCGCCCTCCAGTACTTTACCGGCTCGAAGGACCACAACATCCAGCTGCGGTCGCTGGCACGCGATCGGGGACTCAAGATCAACGAGTACGGGGTCTTTCGCGGAGAGGATCGGGTCGCCGGTAGGACGGAGGCCGAGGTCTACGCTTCCATGGGGCTCGACTGGATGCCACCGGAGATCCGGGAGAACCAGGGCGAGATCGAGGTGGCACAACGCCATCAGGTCCCGGCGCTCATCGACGCCGGGCAGCTTCGCGGCGAACTCCATCGCCATGTTCCGCCCGCCCCGGATTCCGCTTGGCTCGGGCCACTTGTGGCGGCGGCTCGCCACCTGGAGCTCCACTATCTGGGCCTGGTCCTCCCTCCCGGCCGATCGACGCGCAGCACCGCGGATCGGATCGCCGAACTCCGCACGCTATGGTCCGGGGTCGACGCCGGCCCGCTCCAGCTGAGGGTCGGACAGGAGATCGTTCTCGGGACCGGGGCCGATGCCCCTGGAGCTGGCGTCGATTACTGGGTCGGCGTGCCGCCGGGGGGGGACGCGCCCGCCACGTCGCCAGTGCCTCCGCGAGTCGCGCCTCCCGTTCCGATCCGCTTCGTGGGCCACCTCCGGTTCGCGGCCGAGGGCGGGGACGTGCCCCGAGAGCTGGTGACCCCGTGGATCGACTGGTGCCGCACCCACGACGTGGCGCTGGAGGTGACACCGGCTGGGGGCAGCGATGGATTGGACGCGGTCGCCGCTCGATGGGCCCACGAAGCGGGCGTGCGGCTGGTACTGAGTGCCGGGCCGGACGACCTGACC
>JASHOK010000052.1 GCA_030041175.1 Thermoplasmata archaeon
GCCGCGGTCATCGGTTCCCTCGTCTTCGGGATGATCATCACCCCGGACAACTCCGGCATCACGATGATGCTCATCGCGACGCCGATGATCGCCCTCTATTTCGCCGGGTCCTGGTTCGCGAACCGCTGGGAACGGGCCTCGGACCCCGTGCGCCGACGTGCGGTGGAGGCCTAGGATCCGATGGCGCTCCTCTCCGACGTGGACTGGATGATCATCCTGGTCGTGGGCGGACTGCTCCTCTTCGGCAAAGGCGACCCCGAGATGCTACGGACCCTCGGACGGTGGTACGGCCGGGCGCTCCACCTCAAGCAGGAGCTGCTCAGCGAGGTCACCCGGGCGGCCGACCTGCCGACCCCGTCGCCCGACCGACCGGCCTCGATCCGGAGCGCTCTCTTTGGCTGGGAGACCGAAGAAGCCGCACGGGCCCGGGTGCCGATCGCTGTGGCGCCACCTCCGAGCTGGGTTCACAGTCCGTCCCCCGCGATGACCTGGGTCAACAGCGTCGGCCCGCAGCAGTGGTCGGTGGCGACCGCCCGGTTCCCGGAGGGTGACGGAGTTCGGAGGTAACCATGCTATCGATCAACGACGAACTCACGATGGTCGAGATCCTGGCGGTCCTTGTCGGGATCGCCATCACGTGGGCGATCTATTTCGGCAGCGACAAGGCCGAGCTCCCCGGCGAGGCCACCGAGCCCGACCCGGCGATCCCCGACGAGACCTTCAAGGTCGAGGGGAGGACTCTCGAATGAACGGCGAGTGCCCCCCGTCCTGTCCATTCCTGGTGCCCTCGATCCCGGCGCTCGACCTTCCGGTCGGACAGCTCCACCGGTTAGCGCCGGTGGCCTCGCCCGGCAAGACCGATTCCGGTGAGGTCGACGAGACCAAGCGGAACGTGATCAAGCTCCTCGCAATCGCCGGGGTGGTCGGCGCGGCCGGGGGAGGGCTCGTCGGAGGCACGCTGCAGTACGCCCAGCCGCCGCTGGTCGGCGCGAAGTCGTACCCCACCGTGCAGCTGATCGACGTCGACGGCGCGCCGCTCACCGCCACCAAGGTCAATCAGGAGTACAACGTCACTACGAGCTCGCTCCTTCTCTTCTATTACCCGCTCACGAACGAGCCCAACTTTTTCCTCAACCTCGCGCCGGCGACCACCGGCGGTCCGGGCGCGACCAATGTCCCCGGCGGTGTCGGCCCGACCGGGTCGATCGTCGCCTACAGCGCCATCTGCCAGCACCTGGGTTGCCCCGCGCCGGCGATCTCGTACTATCCGCCGGGCACCTGTTCGAAGACGTTCGGTACCAAGAATTTCTACATTCACTGCAGCTGCCACGGCTCCACCTACGACGTGACCGACAAGGCCCACAACCTGACCGGGCCGGCGATCTACCCACTCCCCCAGGTCACTCTCCTCTGGAAGGACCCCGCCGACGGGGGCGACGACTCGCTCTGGGCCATCGGAGAAACCGGCCCGGAGCCGGTCAACGGCCACTTCACGACGCTCGCCGGCGGCTACCAGGTGCCGACCACGGTCCAGCTGTTCAAGGAATCGCCGATCATCCTCTGCCAGTTCCCGAGTGTGTGAGAAGGAGGACGGCGTCGTGGGGTTCGAGCACTGGTTCAACCGGACCCTGAATCGGGTCTGGGGCTTCATCGAGGAGCGGGCCGGCATCCCCAAGTGGGCGCTGCGGCCGCAGCCCGCCTTCACGTTCAAGCCCTCCTACTGGACCGGTGCCTTCGTCGCGAACGCCTTTCTGATGCAGGTCGTCACCGGCCTGCTGCTGCTCCTCTACTATCAGCCGAGCGTCAACCCGACGCTCACGAGCTGCGGCCAGACGCTCGGTACCTACTCCACCGCCCCGGCGGCCTGGTGCAGCACGTACTATCTGATCCACTCCGTGCCGATGGGCAATCTGCTGCTCTCGACGCATCTGTACGGCGCTTACGCGATGCTCTTCCTCGCGTTCATCCACTTCTTCCGGGGCTACTACCTCGGCGCGTACAAGAAGCCTCGAGAATTCTCCTGGATGGCCGGCACCCTGCTCCTGCTGCTGACGCTCGGCATGGGCTTCACCGGCTACGTCCTGCCCTATACCCAGATCTCGCTCAACGCCACGAACGTCGGGATCGTGCTGGCCCTGCGGCTTCCGACGCTCGGCGCGCTGACCGCCCCCTTCCTGATCGCGGACGGAACTCCCCAGGGGCTCCTGTCGCGCATGTTCGCGCTGCACGTCCTCGTGATCCCGCTCGCGCTCGGTGCGCTGCTGTACGCCCACATCGCGCTGTTCGAGTCCCATGGCATCGCACCGCCCGCCACCTCCGATCCGACGCAGCGAAATCGGTACGTGCATTCCGAAGAGAAGTCCCAGGTCCCCTTCTGGCCGCACATCTTCTTCTACATCACCAAGTGGGCGTTGCTCTACGTCGGACTCCTGCTGGGGATCGCGGCGCTCTGGCCGTGGCAGCTTCCGACCTACGTCGGGAACACCGCGGTGGCCCCGACCGTGACCGAGCCCGACTGGTACTTCCTCTGGCTGTTCAAAGTGGTGGACTTCTACGGCGTCACGCCGGTCATCGCGGTCGCCATCACCGTCGTGCTGATGCTCTACATTCTGCTCCTGCCATTCCTCGATCGCTCCCCCCGCCGGCATCCGCGCGACCGCCCGATCATCGTGATGATCGGCAATTCGCTGCTGGGATTCTTCATCGTACTCACCGTGTGGGGCGGCCTCACACCCGGCGTCCAGATCCTGCCGCTCGGAGTCGCTGAACGACTCGGGCCGATCGTCGCCATCAACGTCCTGGTCGTGGGACTGTTCTACCTGCGGTACCGGAAGAGCTACCGCGCTCGGCTGGTTGCCCGGGGCTCGGAGTATCGTCTGCCGGGCGCCTACCCGGTCGTCGGGCGGAGCAGCCCGGCGGTCGGTGCCGCCACTCCCCGGGCCAAGGAGGTGAGCTCCGTTGACTGAGCCGGCGGCGCCGCCGCGGTACCGGACCGGCGTGCTCTGGGCCGTCCTGCTCGGCTTCATGCTGGCCGGGACGATCGCGGCCATCTACGTCGTCTGGGGCGTGTCCGAAGTGGTGGCCGGTGGCACGCCCCTGGTCTACGTGCCGATCGCGCTCGCCGGTGTCGTCGTAACGGTGCTCTGCGTCCTGTTCATCCTCGGAATTCTCTACCGGGTCGACCGGCTCCGGGGCGTCGCGCATCGGGAGGTGGCGCTCTTTGAGTAGCCCGACCGTACTGCCGGCGGACTTCGTCCGCCGGGCCCAGGACCGCGTGCTGAACCTGTACGCGGCGACGATCCTCCTGATGCTCGTCACGATCGCGATTCTCGTCGTCTACTGCCTCCGGCTGGGGCCGCTCATCGGCGTCGGCGTGGAGCGGTCCTTCGGCATCGCCGCCGGACTCCTCTTCCTCTGCGCAGCCCTGATCGCGCACGTCGTCGACCGGACCTACCGGGTCTGGCCGGAAGGCCGCTCCTTCCGGCCGTCCTTCCCGGGGTTCTTCACCGAACGCGGCTACGCGAACGCCGCGAAGATCCTCGTCCTCGTGGCCGCCGCCATCGCGATTGGCTACATCATCGCGACCCTGCTGACATGAGGCGCTGAGGAGGAGTCGGACACCGTGTCGAATCTCTGGATCCCTGCTGTCGAGATCGGACTGATCGCCGCTCTGGCCGGCTTCCTGCTGTGGGTGTTCTCCTACCACGGCGACTGGGCCGTCCGGAAGATGAAGCTCTACCTGCTGACCACCGACCACCGGCGGATCGGCTGGATGTACATCACCGTCGGTTTCATCTTCTTCTTCATCGGCGGCATCTATGCGACGCTGATCCGGACGGATCTCGGCTTCGTCCAAGGCCTCGGTCTCGACCCCGAAACGACGCTCGGGATCACGCCGGACGTCTACTCCACGCTGTTCACGATGCACGGCGTGCTGATGATCTTCATGTTCGTCATGCCGGTCCTCGCCGGCTTCGGGAACTTCCTGGTTCCCTCGATGATCGGCGCTCGGGAGATGGCACTCCCGCGCATCAACGCGATCGCGTTCTGGATGATCATCCCGGCCGGTATCATCCTGATCTTCTCGAACGCCTACGCCGGATGGACGGGCTACGTTCCGCTTTCGCTCCAGCCGAACCCCAGCAACCCGGACGGCATCGACCTGTGGATCCTGGGGCTCCACATCCTCTCGGCCTCGTCGATGCTCGGTGCGATCAACTTCCTCGTCACGATCATCAAGCACCGGGCGCCGGGCGTCGAGTACTGGAACATGCCGTTGTTCGTCTGGAGCATTTTCATCAACTCCATCCTGCTGCTCTTCGCCGTCCCATCCCTCTCGATCGCCCTGACCTTCGTGCTGTCGGACCGGCTCTTCGGCACGCACATCCTGGCGGCGGTCAACGGGACGCCACTCGGCGGCGCGTTACTGTATCAGAATATGTTCTGGTTCTTCGCGCATCCGGAGGTGTACATTCTCGTCTTACCGGCGTTTGGTTTAGTGTCCACGATCATCCCGAAGCTGGCGCGGAAGGACATCTACGGCTACGCCGCGATGGCGGTCGCCCTCGGCGTCTTCGCCGTCCTCTCGTTCGCCGTCTGGGAGCACCACATGTTCGTGACCGGCATTGACACGAACATCCGGTTCGTCTTCATGCTCTCGACGATGGCGATCGCCGTTCCGTCGGCGGTAAAGACGTTCAACTGGGTCGCTACGCTCTGGGGCGGCCGGATCTGGATGGCCACGCCGATGTGGTTCTGCCTCGCCTTCCTCACGGGCTTCGTGATCGGTGGACTGTCGGGCGTCTTCCTGGCGTCGATCCCGATCGACTATCTCTATCACGCGACCTACTTCGTCGTCGCGCACTTCCACTACGTCATTCTCGGGGGAACGCTGATGGCGGTCTTCGCGGCCATCTACTTCTACTACCCGGTGCTCACCGGTCGCTGGTACAATCAGTCGCTGGCACACATCCACTTCCTGCTGAGCTACGTCGGCGTGAACCTGCTGCTGTTCCCGATGTTCATCCTGGGCGCCGAGGGGATGCCCCGCCGGGTCTACACCTACCTCCCGATCCCGTCGTTCCAGTTCCTGAACTTCCTCTCGTCGGTCGGCGCCGCGATCTTCGGCATCGCGCAGCTGTTCTTCGTGTTCAACATGGTGTACAGCAACTTCACCGGCATGCCGGCCGCCGCCGACCCCTGGGGAGAGCCGCTGCCCTCGACCTTCGCCGGCCCGGCGCGTCCGACCCCCGCTCCGCTTCCGTCGGGACCGGTCCCCACCGTCACGCCGGAGGGCGGGTCATGAGCGCTGCGGGTCGCGACATCTTTCGCTGGAGTGCCGTCGCGTCGTTCTTCGCCTGCTACGCCACGATGATGCTCGGCGGAGAGGTCCTGGCGAGCGGCTCGGGACTGGGATGCGCGACCTGGCCGAGCTGCAACGGCTCCTTCACGCCGCCGTTCGTCGGCGCAGCGGCCATCGAGTGGTCGCATCGGCTCGGCGCCTTCACGCTCTCCGTCTTCGTGACGATCCTGTTCGTCTCGGCGCTGCTGTTCGAGCGCCGGCGACCGACGATGATCCGCCTGGCCTCGCTGGCCTTCAGCTCCGTCCTGCTGGAGGCGTTGCTCGGCGGAGTGGTCGTCGAGAGCCGGCTCACGGTCTGGCTGGTCGTGCTCCACTTCGCGGTGGCCACGGCCCTCCTCGGCTTCCTGGGCCTGATCGTGCTGCTCGGGAACATGCCGCACCTGCCGAAGCGCTGGATCGACTGGGCCCGGCGGGCCGCGACCGACATGCCGCCGGCCCCGCCGCGGCCGGCGCCGGCGGACCCGCTTCCGGGTCGTCCCGTGCCGGGGGAGCCTCCGTGGGGGCAGCCGTCCGGTCCCCGCTCGGCGGGCTGAGGGAGGAGTGCGCCGGTCCGTCGGTGCGGTCGTCATGAACGCGGCTTCGGTGGCGGCTCCGCCGCGCGTGGCGGGGTGGAGGGACTACGTGGCCCTCACCAAGCCGTGGATCACGCTCCTGATCGTGGCGGTAGCCGTCGCCGGCTACTTCGTCGCCCTCCCCGGTCACCTCGACGTGACGAGACTGCTTCTGCTCGTAGCGGCGGGAGGCGCGGCGTCGTCGGGTGCGGCGGCCCTGAACCACTACTTCGACCGGGACATTGACGCGCAGATGCGGAGAACCCGGGGTCGGCCCCTACCGACCGAACGGATCGCCCAGGGGAGCCGGGTGCTCGCGCTCGGGCTGGGACTCACGGTCCTGGGGATCGGAGCCGCTGCGATCACGCTGAACCTCCTCACCGCGTTCTCGATCCTCCTCGGGTCCGTGACCTACGTGCTCGTCTACACGGTGTGGCTGAAGCGGCGCACGGCCTGGAACATCGTGATCGGCGGTTTTGCGGGCAGTGCACCGGCGCTTGCCGGCAGTGCCGCGGCGGTCGGTCACTGGACGGACGGTGCACTGGCTCTGGCGCTGCTGGTCTTTCTCTGGACGCCGCCCCACTTCTGGAGCCTGGCGTTGATGCTTCGGGAGGACTACCGGGCGGCCGGTCTCCCGATGCTTCCGAGGATGGAGGACCCCGCGTATTCCGCCAAGGTCACGGTCCTCTCGTGCGCCCTGCTCGTTCCGGCGACGATCCTGCTCGCCTACGTCGGCCCGATCGCCCTCCCGGCGATCGTAGCGCTCGTGGCGGTGAGCCTCGTATTCCTGGCGTCCGAGCTGCCGATGTGGCATCGGTCGGACCGGAAGACCGCGCTCCGCGGGTTCGTCGTGTCGGGACCCTATCTCCTCGCCGTCATCGCCGTCGTGATCGTGAACTGGATGCTCGTCCGGGGAGTGCCGTTCGCCGGCGGCTAGGTCGACGCCTCGCGATCTCCGCGTCCACCTCGATTTCCACGAGCATCTCCGGACCCAGGAGCCGGGACACTTCGACCAGTGTCGCCACGGGTCGGACCGAACGGAAGAGCTCGCCGTGGACGCGGGCGTACTCTTCGAACCGGGAGACGTCCGTGACGTAGGCCCGCGTCCGCACCACGTCCGTCAGCCGGGCCCCGGCGGTTCCCAGCGCACGCTCGATGGTGGCGAAGGCCTGACGCGCCTGGGCCTCGAGGCTACCGGCCCCCACGAGCGTGCCGTCCGGTAGCGTCGCCGTCGTGCCCGCCACGTAGACCCGTCGACCGACACGGACCGCCCGGGAGTACCCGACGCGCTCCTCCCACGGCCCGCCGCTCGCCACCCGGTGTCGCTCCATCGCCGACCCCGTCCGTCCGGAACGTTCGAGGGGTATAGCGCCCGCTGCCGCGGCACCCGGTGGGTGCGCGGACCTTAAGCCGCGCGCCGATTCTCTAGGGCCGATGTCGCCAGCGATGGCTACGCCCGTGGGACCCTCGGACGAGGAGTTGGTCCGGGAAGCGGAGGTGGCGCTCCGGGACCTCGGCTTCCCCCGCGCCCGGTCCAGTGCGGCACCGGCCGGCGGCACCCCGGCCTTTTGGGTGGAAAGTCGGAGTGCACGCCGTCGGTCCATCCCCGTCTATGTCGGCAGGGTCGGCGGCCTCCTCCCGTCCATGATGCCGCCGGCGACGGCGACCCCGGATGCCGAGGCCGACCTCGCTCCGACGATCCTGGTGGTGCCGACCGACGCGGCGGCCGAGTCGGCCTGGAGCCTCGTGCCGCAGAATCGAGAGCTCCTCGCACCGGCGAAGATCCGGATCCTCGTGCTCCGGGACCCGGGTGGTACGTCCCGCGCCCCGCACTGGCACCTCGTGACCGTCCCGCCGACCGAGGTGTTGCGACTCGCCACTGGGATCGTCGTCGGGATGTACCGACGGGCATTCGCCGGTGAGGGTGCCGGCGATGTGGATTTCGCCGAACTGCTCGGCGTCCTCCGTGCGCAGTACCACGTGGATGTCCAGAAGTCCCTCGGTGTCCAGAGCGACGAGGACGCCCTCTTCGTGCTCTACCATCTGGCGCTGCGGGACAGCTTCGCACCGGGCAACATCGCGGGAAATCTGCACTCGATCGTCGCGAACCCGACCGGTCCGGCGAGTCGGGTACCCTGGTTCGCCGGCTGAGCGGCGGTCTCGCCCGACCGGACGCATATCATAAGAACCGGCGACCCCGTGGATGGCCGGAGGGAGGCTCCGCCCATGGCCCCGGACGACCCGTTCACGTGGCCGTACACGCCGACGCCCGGCGGATCCACACCGCCGCACACGACGAGCCGAAAGGAAGGGCGGTCGGAGGTCCGAGCGTTCTTCTGGCTCGCGCTCCTGAACACGATCATCATCGCGACCGTCGGCATCACCGTCTGGTTCCTGCTGCACTCGCCGTCGCGCTGACGACCGTTCCGGCGTTCCAAACGGTTATCATCCCGGGGCAGGTCGCCGCCGTCCAGAGCTCCGCGGGGCCGTGGGGTAGCTTGGACCATCCTTCTAGCTTGGGGTGCTAGAGACTCCGATTCAAATTCGGACGGCCCCATTCCCAGTGGTTCCCCCCGCTCCACCGACGGTATTTACTGCCGGAATCTGCTCCGCCCGGACGAGGCGTACGATGAAGGTGGGCGTACTCGGAAGCGGAGACGTGGGAAAGCGGCTGGCCGCCGGCTTTGCCGGTCGAGGGCACGATGTGGTGGTCGGGACGCGCTCGCCGGGGAACGCGGAGCTCGGGAAGTGGGCCTCGGGCGTCCCACGGAAACTCCGGGTCGGCTCGTTCGCGGACGCCGCGCAGCACGGAGAGCTGCTCGTCCTCGCGGTCCACGGAGAGAATGCCCTCGCGGCCCTCGACGCGGCGGGCCGTGGACACTTTGCGAACAAGGTCGTGATCGACGTCATGAATCCGCTCACCTTTGCGAACGGGGTGGTCGGGCTCTTCGTCGGTACGACCGATTCCCTCAGCGAGCAGGTTCAGCAGGCGTTGCCCTCGGCGCGGGTCGTGAAGGCCTTCAACACCGTCGGTAGCCCCCAGATGGTCGACCCACATGCGAAGGGGCCGGCCCGGCTGGAGCTGCTCATCGCCGGCAATGATGCGGCCGCCAAGCAGCAGGTCACCGAGATCGTGAAGTCGTTCGGCTGGGCCGGTACCCTGGACGCCGGCGACCTCGCCGCGGCGCGGTGGCTGGAAGCGATGGTCCCGCTCTGGGTCCGGCTCGGAGGAACCCTGCACACCTGGGACCACATCTGGTCCGTGACCCGGGACTGACGGGCCGGCCCGCAACGGCTAAACCCCATCGGCGAACCGCCCCCGACCGCAGGGAGCGCTCATGCAGGAGAACCGGCTCGGATTCCTGTTTGGCGTGCTCGCCGCCGTGATGCTCTTCCTCGACGTGCTGCTCACGATCATCCTCGGCGTCTCGGACGTCGTGGTCCGGGGATTCCACGCGGCCACTTTCGTCGGGGCCCTCACGCACGGAATCCTGGACATTGTGTTCGGCCTGCTCTTCCTCGTCTTCGCCGCGGTCGGTGGCCGGCCGCCCTGGAACTACCAGCAGGGGCGTCCGCAGTCGGATCACTCGCTCGCCGCCGGCGTCATCCTGATCGTGCTCGCGATCGGGACCTGGTACATCCTCGGTCTGGGGCTGCTGTCCGCGCTCGCCGGGATCTTCGGCCTGATCGGCGGTATCCTGCTGGTGCTCTACCGCCATTGAGCGGGCTGCTTTAACTCGCATCGGCGGTGTCCCGGCGCATGGGTCGTCGTTTCGTCGCGCAGCGTCGCGCCGACCCGTACTACCGGGCCGCGCAGGCCGAGGGCCTTCGATCCCGGGCGGCGTTCAAGCTCGCCTACTTTGCCGACCGGTTCCCGATTTTCCGTCCGGGGGATCGCGTGCTCGACCTCGGCGCCGCGCCTGGGGGCTGGTCGCTCGTTGCGGCCGAACGAGTCGGGCCGCGGGGCTCGGTCGTCGCGGTGGACCCTCGAACGATCGAGCCGATCCCCGGGGTGACCGTCGTGCACGGGACGGTCGGGTCGCCGGATCTCGTCGGTCGGCTCGGGGGTATACCGTTCGACGTCGTGCTGTCGGATATGTCGCCCCGGATCAGTGGGGCCTACGCGACGGACCATGCGCGCAGTGTCGAACTGGTGCTGGGGGCCTGGGCGCTTGCCCAACACGTGCTGACGCTGGGCGGCCGCCTCGTCGCGAAGCTCTTTGACGGCGACCTGCTCGCCGACACCGAGGCCCGACTTCGACCCTCGTTCGACCAGCTGCGTCGGACGAAGCCCCCAGCCTCCCGAGAGCAGTCCTCGGAACTCTACCTGCTCGGGTTCGGGTTCCGACCCGAGGCCGTGGACACCGAACGGTCCCCGGTGCGGAACCGATGAGCGCCTCCTGGCAAGACCAGGCATCGGTGATGGTCCGCCGGCTCGGTCCGGTCGACCCCCGTGTCGCGGAGGCGATGCGCCAGGTTCCCCGGGACCGATTCCTTCCGCCGGCGCTCGCGTCGGAGGCGTACGAGGACACTCCGCTCCCACTCGGCCGAAGCGGGTCGACGATCTCGGCGCCGCACATGGTCGCCATCCAGCTCGAATGGGCGGAGCTCGCGCTGGGTCTGCGGGTCTTGGAGCTCGGCTCCGGGTCGGGCTACCTCGCGGCCCTCGCGGCAGACCTGGTCGGCCCCACGGGGCACGTCGAGGGGGTCGAGCTCGACGCGGAGCTCGCGGAGCGCTCGATCGGCACGTTGATCGAACTCGGATACCGGGACCGGGTCTCGATCCACGCAGCGGATGGTCGGTACGGGTGGCCGGCCGGGGCCCCGTACGACCGGATCCTCGTGTCGTTCGCGACGCCGGAGGTCTTTCCGGAGTGGACACGCCAACTGCGTACGCCGGGCGTGCTCGTCGCCCCGGTCGGTCCGGCCTCTGGGCAGGTGCTTCGCCGCGTGCGTCGGGGGGCCGCGGGCGATCGCGCGGAGGACGGTCCGGAGTGCATTTTCGTGCGCCTCGCGCAGCCCGTCGCACGACCTAAATAGACCCTCATAATACGGGGTCCTCCCCTGATTTCCGGATTTGGTCAATTGTGATCCGTTTCGGGCCGGCCGGTATACCGCTCTCCTGCAAGGGGAGGACTCTGCGGGACGGCATTTCGGACGTGCACCATCTCGGCCTGACGGCGATGGAGGTCCAGTTCATCAAAGTCAATCCGCTCACGCGGGTCGTGCTCGAAGAGGAGGTCGGCAAGCTCCCGTTCGAGGTGCCGACCCAGCTGATGGTCGAAGTGGGCGAGACCACCCGGGAGGCGGCGGACCCCGCGGCGCTGAAGACTCCGCTCAAGCGTCGGCAGAACGTGACCAGTCTCACCTGGAGCCTCGCGAAGGATTACGCGGACCTGGCCCAAACGCGGGCCCTGGCCCGGGCCCTCGATGTGCGGCTAAGTCTGCACGCACCGTACTACGTGGATTTCTTCGGCAGCGAAGAGGCCCGGGACCGGAGCATCCGGCAGATCCAGTGGGCCGGACTCCTTGCCTCCGGCCTCGGGGCTGGCCTGAACGTCACGCACCTGGGCTTCTACGGCGGGGGCTCCCGCGCCGACAGCGTGCACGAGCTGTCCCAGCTGGCGCGTGAGCTCGAGTCCTGGCTCCAGCGGGTCACCGACGGCCAGGTCCACCTTGCGGTGGAGCCGAGCGGCCATCCGGACGTGTTCGGCTCCCGCGAGGAGGTCCTCGAACTGGCGCATCAGGTCCGCGGGATCGTTCCGGTGCTCAATCTGCCGCATCTCGCGGCCCGGGAGCGGACCGCCTTCAGCGATACCGTGCAGCTGCAGGCCCTCGTGGATCAATTCGTGGAAGCGAGTCGGGGAGACCTCTATCTCAACTTCTCCGGCGTCGAGTTCTACGGCCCGACGGAGTTCCGGCTCACGCCGATCAAGCGGGGCCTCGTCCGGTTCGACAATCTGGCCGAGCTCCTCGCGGAGCGAGACTACGACGTCACCGTGATCTCGAGTTCTCCGCTCCTCGAGCACGACGGGATGTATCTCAAGCTGCTCTACGAGCGCGCCCTCACCCGTCGCTGGACCAAGAAGCATGCTCCTCCGCCTCCCAAGGCACCGGTCCCGCCCCCCAAGGTGACCGCTCCGGTCAAGAAACCGGCTCCGCCGGCTCGACCACCGGCCCGGCCCGTCGCCCGTCCGCGTCGGCCGGCGGCACGGGCCAAGCGCCCCTCCGGAAAGAGGACCCGTGGCCGCCGGTAAATCCCAGGACGAGTCGTCGTTCAACCACTCGCAGTCGTACGTCGCGCGACGCGTGTCCGAGGCCCTCTCCCAGATTCCGGCCGAGGTTGTGACGCGCGCCGTAGAGATCCTGCTGAAGGCTCCCGAGATCTTCGTGTACGGCGCCGGCCGCAGCGGCATCATCGGGCGAGCCTTCGCGATGCGCCTCGTTCAGGTCGGCCTCGCGGCGTTCGTGATCGGGGAAAGCACGACTCCGATCGTGCGTGCCGGCGACGCGGTCTTCATTCTGTCCGGTCGGGGAGAGAGCCAGTCCAGCATCCAGACCGCCAACATCGTTCGACGCGAAGGAGCTCAGCTCATCGTGCTCACCGGCCGGTCGACCTCGAAGCTCGCTCATGCCGCGAACCTCGCGATTCCCCTCGAGTTTCCGGAGGATGCGGAGCAGCCACGGCTGGCGCCGCTCGGGACCTTGTTCGAATCGGCCAGTCTACAGTTTACCGACGCACTGATCACGTCGATCATGCGGGCCCGGGGCGAGAGCGAAGACTCGATGCGGCGCCGCCACGCGATCATGGTGTAGCCCTTCGCCCAACCCTTAAGCCTCCTCACGGGTCCGGGGCGCCGTGCCGCGTCGACCGGTTGCCTCTCCGACGACCTCCCTGGTCCCGATCCCGACGCGATTCTTCGTCACCAGTGGCAAAGGCATCAACAAGGTGAGCGAGCTCAACGCCTTCGACCTCGCCCTTCTGCAAGCCGGGATCGGGGAGCAGAATCTGGTCTCGGTCTCCTCCGTGCTGCCGATCGGCATTCGGCAGGTGGACCGCGAGCGGCTGCCCCGGGGGTCGATCACGCACGCGGTCCTGGCCCGCCAAGGTGGCGGTGAGGGTGAGGTGGTCAGCGCGGGTATCGCCTACGGGTTCCGGACCGACGGCGAGGGAGGGTACGTGGCCGAGGGCCACCTCAACGGTACCCAGAAGGCCCTCAAGGAGTTCCTGAAATGGCGGATGGAGGAGATCGCCCACTTCCGCGGCGTGGAGCTCAAGCGGATCAACTTCCGGACCGAGGAGCTCTCGATTCCCATGGACCACTACGGCGTCTGCATCGCGGCGTGCGTCTTTCTGCCCTAGTCCGGCCGATACCCGCCGCGGCGCTGCAGCTGATCGAAGACGAGGTAGGCGCCGGCCTCGATCCGGTGGAACCCGAGCTTTTCTGCGACACGCTGGGAGGCCCGATTGCCACTCCCCGTGCTCCAGATCGGCGTCAAGCCCTCTGCCTGGATCGCGGAGCATACGACCGCTGCGGCCGCTGCGGAGTATCCCCGGTTTCGAAACTCAGCGAGGGTGTGAACGCCGACGTCCGCGTAGCGGGGATTCCGGGCACTCTCGACCGCCACCGCGACGAGGTGGCCTCGCCCGACAACCCCCGCTACGATCCCGGTGGCGAGCAGCTCCTCGAGCGACGCGTAGCTGTTTCCCCACACCGGCGGCGAGTAGTTCGCGACCAAGGGAAGGTCGGGGACCGTGAGCCGTCGGGCGGCCGGCGTGGGACGGACGACGGGAGCCTGGTCCAGCACGTAGAACAGATCTCCCATCTCCCGGCCCGGAAGCCGCAGCTCGCGCTCCAGCATCGGCCGGAGTTGCCGCACCGCCTCCGCGGTGCCGTTCACACAGTACCACCCCGGGATTCGGGAGAGGATCCTCCAGGCGGCCTCCGGATCGGAACCCCAGACCTCGGGTTCCCCCGGGGTTCCCCAATGCTCGTCCACAACGGCATCGGGGTCCTCGACGGTTCCCGCCAGAAACACTCGGTCCCGTCCGCGTCGGAGGCCGGCGTACGGAATGACGAACTGGGGAGTGAGGGGCAACCGGTGCGCCAGGTCCGTCATGGTCCCCGGATCGAGGGGAGTAAGGTCGCGTACCTCCGGGAACGGCGGATAGGGAATCGCGGTCGGGGGCATTGGAGCACTCGCCCCCGCTACAGGAGCTTGCGGAACAGAAGTTTGTCCTCGAGCGAGCCCTGGATTTCCAGCTTCCGGGTGACGAGCGCCTTCATCGGGCCGATCTCCTTGTGGACGAGGCCGAGGAACGTCGCGGTATCGGTCCGAATGGTGAGGTCGGTCTTCGTGGAGTTCCCCGTCCGGAGTCCACCGAGCGCGCCGTCCTTGAGCTCGAGCAGATAGTGATCCCCGTCGGAGAAGTGGATCGCGATGCTCCGCTGGAGACCGGCCAGCTCGGAGCGGACCGCCGGGGTCTGTGCGGCGTGCCGATTGAACCGGTCGACGAGGGACGCCAGCGTCTCTTCGATCACGGCCATTCTCGGTCGAGCGTTTGGAGTGAGCCTCGCGGTTTAAGCCTTTCAACCGTGCTCCAGGAATAGCGCAGCCAGTTCACCGGCAGCGCCCGCGACGACAGGTGACCCGAGACCAAGGCTTGGGTACGTTGGTCCGAGGGATAGCCACTGCCGCATTCCACGCCCAGCTGACGTCGGAGCCGGTCCATCGCCCGGTCCCGGCAGACCTTGGCGACCACGGAGGCGGCAGAGACTACCGGGACGTCCCGGTCGGCCTTGTGACGCGAGATGACCCGCGCGTGGGTCCGGGCGAGCGTCTTGACCCGGCGCCCGAACCGGTCCGCCACGGGGTCACACGCATCCACGAACACCTCCCGAGCGTCGGTCATCCGGATCAATCGGGCGAAGGTGTGCGCCTCGAGCAGGTTGAGCTTGCCCTGCCGAACGGCCACGTCGATTTCCGCGGGCGGAATTTCGAGCGCGATCTGGTCGCCCACTGCTTTGAGCGTGTCGAAGAGCGTCTCTCGGCGGGCGCGGGTCAGAAGCTTCGAGTCCCGTACGCCCAGGGGCCGGAGTTCTTCGAGACGACTCTCCTCCGCTAGAAAGCCGCCGACCACCAGCGGCCCGAGGACGCTGCCGCGTCCGGCCTCGTCGATCCCGAGCACCTTGGAAGGCATTACGGAGGGAAGGCGGGCCCTCCCGTATCTCGGTTCCGTCGTTGGCTGTCGTTTCGGGCAAACCATTAACGCGCCTGTCCCGGCTTGACGGCAGGTGGCGCTCGATGGCCTCGCGGTCCCGGTCGTGACCATCTTCGGCGAGTCCGGAGAGGTCGACCTCGGTCAGAACGCCCGGTTCACGCGCGCCCTGTGCGATGCGAAAGTCGACCACATTTTCGTACTCGGAACGACCGGGGAATTCCCTCTCGTGACGTCGACGGAGCGGGCGGGTCTTGTCGAGTCTGTGATCGAAAGCCTGGGCTGGCACACGGACGCCTGGGTCGGATGCGGGGCGCCGGCAACTCCTCAGGCGGTGGCGAATGCGACCGCGGCCGAGGAAGCCGGCGCCGCTGCCCTGGTCGTGGTTCCGCCCTACTACCTCTCCCCGACCGAGGCGTCGATCAAGCGCTACTACCGGGCGATCAAGGCGGCCGTCGGAATTCCGGTCCTCGCGTACAATATTCCGGCCCACGTCGGGTACGCACTCTCCCCGTCCCTGGTGCACGAGCTGGGCCGAGAGAAATGCCTGGCCGGAATCAAGGACACCTCCGGATCCCTGGATTCGGTGCAAGGCTTCCTTCACGAGGCACCCAACGACTTCGTCGTTCTGCCGGGGGACGACGCGCTGGTGGCGAGTGCGATCGCCGCCGGAGCGCCGGGGGCGGTCATGGGTTCGGCAAATGTCGTTCCTCGACTTGCTCTGGAACTGGTCGCCTCCGCACGCCAAGGAGACCGTGCGCGGGTGGAGGAATTGCAGACGGCTCTTCGGGCCCTCCTGGTCGCGCTCGAGGCCGGGCCGTACCCTGCGGTGATCAAGTACCTGGCCCACCGTCTTCGGGGATCGGACGTCGGCTACCGCGAACCGTACGGCCCCCTGACCGCCGACGAGAGGGCCCGCGTCGATGCGGCCCTCGTACCGGCCGAGCCGCTGCTCCGTCCATATCTCTAGGGGGCCGATGCACGCGTGGGTCGTGAATCCGCCGGTATCGGGAGTTCACCTGGAGAAGGTGCCAGACCCGGCCCCCGGACCGGACGAGGTGAAGGTGCGCGTACTCGAATGCGGTCTCTGCGGGACGGACCGGGAGATCGTCGCGGGGCGCTACGGCTCTCCGCCCCCCGGCCGGAAGGGGCTTGTGCTCGGCCATGAGAACTTCGGCGAGGTCGTGGAGGTTGGCCGATCGGTCCAGGACCTCCGCGTCGGCGACGAGGTGGTGGCCACGGTCCGTCGGGGCTGTGGCATCTGCCGATTCTGCCGGACCCAGCGATCCGATTTCTGCGAGACCGGTCTCTTCACCGAACGCGGGATCAAGGGCCGCGATGGCTATCTTGCGGAGTTCTACGTGGATCGGCCGGAGTATCTCGTACGTGTGCCCCGACCGCATCGGTTGAGCGCGGTGCTCCTGGAACCGCTCAGCGTCGCCGAGAAGGCGGTTCAGCAGGCGAAGCGAATATTGGACCGCAGCGAGCTGACTCCCGGCTGCGATGCGGGTCGGCCGCGGAAGGCGCTCGTCGTCGGCACGGGCGCGATGGGGATGCTCTCCGCCCTGGTGCTGGCGGCGGAAGGGTTCGAGGTCACGGCGATGGACCCTCGGGGGGAGAAGACGTCGGCCAGTACGGTCCTGTCCGGGATCGGAGCGAAGTACCGGGACGGCTCCCCCGGCCTGTCGGTGCTCGGGTCGGAGCGCTTCGACCTCGTCCTGGAGGCCGCCGGCTCGGCCGCCCTGGACTTCGAACTCACGACCCTTCTGGCTCCGAACGGATGCCTGTTGCTCCTCGGGTTACCGGGGGACATTGGGAAGCCCTTTCCGCTCGCGGGAGGAGAGATCGTTCAGCGGCTCGTACTGCAGAACCAGGCCATCGTCGGATCGGTGAATGCGAATCGGCGCTACTTCGAGCTGGGCCTCCGGCATCTCACCGCTTTCCGGCGCCGGTGGGGTACCGTGGCCGAGCAGCTCGTGAGCCAGCGACTTCCGTGGACGGATTTCGAGTCCGTAGTGACCGGTCGCCGGCCCTCGGGCATCAAGTGCGTGCTGACCATCGGCGGCTGAGCGTCTCGCCGGGCGATTTCGCGCGGCAAACCGTAAATAGCGTACCCGGCTCGAAGCGCTCTCCCCGAGATCGAGGAACCGATGGGACTCTGGCAAGGCCGATCGCAACGGAAGCCGTCGGGCGGACGCCTGCGACCGTTCCGGAAGAAGCGGCGTTTCGAGATCGCGCGGGAGATGCAGTTCGCGACGATCGGTGGTGGATTCGTCAAGAAGTACCGGGTGCGCGGAGCCAATCGAAAGCTCCGGGTGCTGACCGCTTCCTCGATCAACGTTTACGATCCCGCGACCAAGAAGATCCAGGTCGCGAAGGTCCTCACGGTCCGCGAGAACAAGGCGAATCCGAACTACGTCCAGAGGAATATCATCACGCGAGGCGCACTGGTCGAAACCGACCTCGGACTCGTCGAGGTCCGATCCCGTCCCGGACAGGACGGAGTGCTCAACGGGATCCGGGTCGCCAAGGCGCCGACCCCGGCCTGAATCGGTCCGCCGCTCAGCGATGCCGGACCACGTCTACGTTTACCCGGCGTACCTGGCTAAGGACGGCTCGCGCGCCGACGGACGCCGTGTCCCGGCGGCTCGGGCCCCGCCGTCGGCCACGGTCGAACAAATTCTCGCAGCCGCCCAGTCGCTCGGACTTCGGGCCGAAGCCGAGCCGGATCGAGGCTACCCGCGCGAGGGCCGTTCGGAGGCGGGGCGCGTGAAGGTCACGAAGAAAGCGGGGCTGACGAAGACCCGCATGCTGCGGATGCTCGCGGACGAAATCCGGAAGACGGGAACCCCCCCGCCGCGGTGAGCCCATGGACGACGCAGCCACCGTCTACTTCACCGGGACCGCCGGTGCCGGCAAGACCTCCCTGGTTCAAGCGTTCCAGGATTGGCTCGACCACCAGGGACACGACGTCGTGACGGTGAACCTGGATCCCGGCACCGAAGCCGGAGGCTTCGAGCCGGACGTCGACATCCGGGACTGGGTGCGGCTACCCCAGGTGATGCAGGAATACGGACTCGGGCCGAACGGAGCTCAGGTCGCCGCCGCCGACATGATCGCCCTCAAGATCTTTGAGGTGAAGCAATCCCTGGACGGGTACAAGGCCCAGTACGTTCTCGTCGATACCCCGGGCCAGTTCGAGCTCTTCGCGTTCCGGGAATCGTCCAAGGCCATCGTGGATGCTCTGAGTGGCGACCGGTCGCTCCTCGCGTTCCTCTTCGACCCGGCCCTGGCCCGTCGAGCCTCCGGCTTCGTGTCGCTGCGAATGCTATCGGCAACCGTGGAGTTCCGCTTCCGCCTGCCCCTGATCAACCTGCTCTCCAAGAGCGACGTGCTGACGCCCGACCAGCTCGAGGAGGTGCTCGCCTGGAGCGACGACCCGATGATGCTGAGCGACGGCGTAGGGCAGGAGCTTCCCACGCCCGACGTCCAGCTGTCGACCGAGCTGTTCCGGGCCATGGAGACGATGGCGCCCCAGTCCTCGCTCGTCCCGACCTCCGCGACGGAACAGAAGGGACTCGACCTGCTCTACGAGGCGATCGAGCGGGTCTTCAGCGGGGGGATCGGGGAAGAGACGCTTGAGCCGGGCGACGAACCGGAGTAACGTCCCGTCAGTCGGTGAAGAAGAGACCCATCCCGGCGGACGAGGCCTCGTCCTCTTCCTGGAACCGGGCTCGCAGCGCCTCGGCTTCCTTGGCGCCGAGCTTGGTCCCGACGTCGCGGAGGAGGCTCTCCGCTCGGGCCACCGCCTCGGGAGATCCCTCGACCTGCACGAACAGATGGCCCGAGGGTCCGCCCAGGGTCGCGGCGTCCCGCAGCTTGTGGCTTTGCCGGGCTACGGCGTCGTCGCGGAGCGCCTCGTCCAGCTTCGCCCGGCGGTCGTTCGGGACTTGGAAGATGATCCAGGCCATACGCGCGCCGATGCGTCGGCGGCAGGTATGACCTTTTCTGTCGGCCGGAGAGCCTAAGCCGTCCCATCCGATGCCATCCGTCCCATGTGGGCCTCGACGTCCGCGGGAGTCGTGGCGTCCAGCGACCCCGGTCAGATCCTCGTACTCGGGTCGGCCCACGTGGTGGACCTGGCGGGCCCGATCCGAGCGCGACTGAATTCCGTCCCCCTCCAGGCCATCGCGCTCGAACTCGACCCCGAGCGCGCCGGGGTGCTCGAGGACCCGGCGCAGCGGGCCGCCCGTCCGCGTCCCTCCGTCCCTCCCTTGATCCGGTTGTGGGGGTTACTGCAGCGGCGCCTGGGTCAGCAGCTGGGTCAGGGCGCCGGTGGCGAAATGCGCGCGGCCGCGGGCTTCGCGCGGGAACGGCAGCTCCCCGTCTTCTTGATCGATGACCCGTTCGACCAGACCATTCGGCGGCTGCTGGCGGCGCTCAGTCCGAACGAGCGGCTCCGACTCCTCGCCGGCGCCGTCCTCGGTCTGGTGATTCCGGTCCGGACCGTGAAGCGAGAGCTCGATCACTACTCCGAGGCACCCGAGGAGTATACGGAGCAGATCCGGGCCAACTTCCCGTCGGTGGCCCACATCCTGATCGACGAGCGGAACGAGCACATGGCCGGGCGCCTCGAGGAGATGTGGCGCCGCGGCCTCCGGCACATCGCCGTCGTGGTGGGGGATGCCCACGTGCCGGGTCTCGCGGAGGCGCTTCGCCGCCGACAGCTGCCGGTCGAGACCGTCAGCTTCGGCGAGCTACGCTCGCCCGCTACAGCACCGTAGGCGACTCTTTCTTCGCGGCCTCGACCGAGGCTAGGAACGCAGTGCCCAGGGCCTCGACGTCCGGACTGCGGTAGGCCTCGATCGTCCCGGCATCGCCTTGCGTCGAGACCTGGGGGTCGATCGGGAGCCGGGCAAGGATCGGGACTCCGTATTCGGTGGCGACCGCGGCGACCGCACTGGGGCCGAAGGGCTCGATCCGCTCGTGACAGTGGGGGCAGTTGAGGTAGGCGAGGTTCTCCACGACCCCGAGCAGAGGCACGTGCAGTTCGCGGGCCATATTCATCGCCTTGCGAACGATGAGCGCCGCCAGCTCCTGCGGGGTGAACACGAACACCATCCCGTCCAGCGGGATCGCCTGGAACACGGTGAGCGGAACGTCGCTCGTTCCGGGCGGCATATCAATCAGCAGGTAGTCGAGCGCACCCCAGTTCACGCCTCCGAAGAACTGCAGGATCAGCCGTGTGACGAGGGGACCCCGCCAGATGACCGGGGTCTTCTCGTCCTCGACCATGAACTGCGATGAGACGACGGACAGCCCCCCTGTCGTCTCGGCAGGCTCGATCCCTTCTCCTCGGTCGACGAGGCCCCCGGAAAGTCCCACGAGCTTGGGGATCGACGGGCCGGTCACATCGGCGTCCAGAATTCCGACCCGCAGCCCCCGGCGACGAAGCTCCGAGGCGAGTAGCGCGGTGACCGACGACTTTCCGACTCCGCCCTTCCCGGAGCCGACCGCGATGACGTGCTGAAGGGCGCCTTTCCCCATCCGCTGCATCAGCCCTCCGCCGGGCCGTCGAGCGGCCGCGGCGCCGGGCGCTGGGGGGTGCGCGTGCTCGCTCGGGGTGCCGGGCGTCATGGAGGCGCGAGGAGTTGACCAAGCGTATTTAACGCGCTCCCGAGTCAACTCTCCGCGAGCAGGGCGGAGGCAGTACTACGGCAGACACGTCCCCATTGCAGGAGATCTTCGCCCCCGCCTCCGTGGCGGTCATCGGGGCATCGAACCACCCTACGTCGGTCGGCGGGATGCTCTTCCGGAACATCCTGCAGGCGGGCTACCGAGGAGTGGTCTATCCTGTGAACCCGTCGTGGAAGAGCGTCTCAGGGGTCCGGTGCTACTCCTCGGTCGCCGAGCTTCCGGAGACCCCGGAACTGGCGGTCGTCATCGTTCCGGCTCCGCTCGTCACTAACGTGATGACCCAGCTCGGCGAGCGAGGCACCCGGGGCGCCGTCGTGATCTCGGCGGGGTTCCGGGAGATCGGAGGCGTCGGCATCGGCCGCGAGGAGGAGCTCGTGGCCACGTCGCGAAAGTACGATATCTCCGTCGTAGGGCCGAACTGCTTCGGGGTGATCAACACCGCTCCCGAGGTCAGTCTGAATGCGACGTTCTCCGAGGACCTCCCGCCCCGAGGCAACATTGCCTTCGTCTCGCAGAGCGGGGCCCTCTGCGCCGGGATCCTGCGCTACGGGATCTCGGAGCGGATCGGGTTCTCCCGCTTCGTATCCGTCGGGAACCGGGCCGGCGTCGAGGAGAGCGATATCCTGCGCTCCCTGGCGACGGATCCCCAGACCGATGTCGTCCTGCTCTACATCGAGAGTCTCGCCAACGAGCGGCGCTTCCTGGACGCCGCCCGGGAGGTCTCCGAGCTCAAGCCGATCCTGGTCATCAAGAGCGGCCGGTCCCCGGAGGGCGAGCGGGCCGCCCGGAGCCACACCGGCTCTCTCGCTCACGCGGCTCAGGACCGTCTCTATGACGCCCTCTTCGAACAGGCCGGGGTGCTCCGGGCCGACACGATCGGCGAGCTCTTCCGGTGGGCCAAGGTCTTTGCCACGGGCGCCCGACTGAACGGTCCCCGGCTGGCGATTCTCACGAATTCGGGAGGGCCCGGGATCGTCGCCGCCGACGCCTGCGCCCGGAGTGGCCTCTCGCTGCCACCGCTGCCGGAGCGGACCCAGAGCCGCCTCCGCGCGCTGCTCTCTCCGTCGGCCGCCGTCGGGAACCCGGTGGATACCACGGCCGATGCCTCGGCGCGGCAGTTTGGGGGCGCGCTGAAGGAGCTCCTCGATCTCACCGAGCTCGACGGCGGGGTGGTGATTGCCACCCCCGTGGGAGAGCTGCAGGGTCCCACGCTGGCGCAGACGATCGTCGGTGCACGAGGCCGTCTCAAGAAGCCGATCGTGGCGTGCGTATTCGGTATCGTTGACGTGACCCAGGAGGTACGGACCCTGGAGGACCACGGGATACCGGCCTTCACGTTTCCCGAGGAGGCCGTGGTCGCACTCTCGAGCCTCGCCCACTACCAGCGCAGACACTCCCGGCCTCCGCGACGCTTTCATCCCTACGCCGTGGACCGCGCCGCGGTCGAACGGGTGCTCGCCGGGATTCCGTCCACGGAGTCAACCGTCCTTCCCGAGTTCGCCGCGCGCGAGCTGCTGGCGGCCTACGGAGTGCCGTTTGCTCCGGCCGCGCTGACCCAGAGCCCCGACGAAGCCGTACGCTTTGCGGACCGCATCGGCTATCCGGTCGTTCTGAAGGTCGCCTCCCCCGACATCTCGCACAAGACCGAGGTCGGCGGCGTGCGGGTCGGGATCGCGAGTGGTGGGGACCTGCGTAGCGCCTGGGAGGACGTGAAGACGGTCGTTCGCTCCCGGGCACCGAACGCTCGCCTCGAGGGATTCGAGGTCGAGAGGATGGTGACGGGCGGCAAGGAGGTCCTGGTCGGCCTGCAGCGCGACCCACGGTTCGGCCCGGTGATCGTCTTTGGTCTCGGCGGCATCTACGTGGAGGTGCTCAAGGACGTCACGTTCCGGCTGGCACCGTTTGACGAGGCCGAGGCCGAAGAGATGGTGGCCTCGGTTCAGGCGTTCCCGCTCCTGCAGGGCGTGCGCGGCGAGCCACCCAGCGACCTAACGGCTCTCTACAATGTGCTGGGCCGGGTAGCCCAACTGGCCCTCGATCTTCCCCGCGTCCAGGAGCTGGACCTCAACCCGGTGATCGTGCTGCCGGAGCATGCCGGCGCCTTCGCCGTGGACGCCCGGCTGGTGCTCGGGCCCAGCGATCCGTCTTCCAGATCGGGACTTCCCGCTTCAGCTCCTCAATCAGAAATCGCGCCGCCGCAAACGCCATCGAGCGGTGTGCGGCGGCGACGCCGATAATCACCGACGCGGTGCCCACCCGGAGACGACCGACCCGGTGGACGATCCGGATCCGCCGGGCGCCGAACCGCCGCTGTGCCCGCCTCTCGAGGTCGGTCAATCGGGTGAGCGCCATCCGACGGTCGGCTTCGTAGTCCAGTGCGACCACGCGACGGCCTCCCTTCCCATCGGGCCGGACCCGACCGATGAACAGGACGACGGCTCCGCTGGAGGCATCCTCGAGCGCTGCGGCGACGCGCGCTACGGACAGCGGTCGACGGGTGATCTCGCTCGACGTACCCCTACCCCCCGCTGTACGGTGGATGGATGGCGATCTCGTCTCCCGGATGGACCCGTACACGGTCCCCGGCCACGTACTGACCGTTTCGCACGAACCGGGCCGTCGCGAGGATCGGTCCCAGTCGGGGATGCTCGTGCACGAGCGCTGCGAGGAGGGCCGAGAGCAGGACTCCCCCGGCGGGCACCTCGCGTGTGAGCGTGGATACCCCGACCGCCTCGCGAGCCGTGGCGAAGAGGATCAGATGGACCGGCCGCGTCACGAGGACTCCTCGGGCCCAGGTCGGCTCCCCCAGCGGCGCACAGCGGCGTCGACCACCCCGAACGGATATGTAGGTTGCACAGCCTCCTCTTCCATCCATGGCTGAAATCGTCCTCCGGACCGGCGGCGCAGCCGGGGATGGCATCGCCTCGGTCGGGGATGTCCTCGCCAAGTCGCTGTCCCGGATGGGCCTCCATGTCTTCGGGATGAATGCCTATCAGTCGGTCATCCGGGGCGGCCACGTGTGGTTCCAGGCCCGGGCCTCGGCCGACCCGGTGCACTCCCAGGGCGATCAGGCCGACGTCCTGTTCGCGCTGAACAAGGAGACCGCCCAGATCCATCTTCCGTCGATGGGCGCAGGCAGTACGGTCGTCTACGACCCGGAGAAGTTCGAGTTGACCGACAGCGAGCTTCCCGTCGGTACGAAGAAGCTCGCGGTCCCGACCCTCGAGATCGCCCGAAAGTACTCGTCGCAGTCCATCCTTCAGAACGCCGCCGGGCTGGGCGCCACCGCCTACCTCGCCGGCATCCCGCTTGCCGTGTTGCAGAAGACCCTCTCCGACTCCTTTGGCCGGAAGAAGGGCGAGATCGCGGACTGGAACGTGGGCGCTGCCGGGGAGGGCTACGCCTTCGCGGAGAAGAACACCGGGGCGAACGACCACGCCGTTAAGCCGGCCGGTGCGCCGAAGCTGCTGATGACCGGTAACCAGGCCATTGCCCTGGGCGCTGCCGCAGCGGGCTGCAAGTTTCTGGCGCAATACCCGATGACGCCGGCCTCGACGATCCTGCACTGGCTGGCGGCGCACTCGCAGCAGCTCGGGATCGTGGTCAAGCAGGCGGAGGACGAGATCGCGGTCGTGAACATGGCGATCGGCGCCTCCTTTGCCGGCGTTCGCTCCATGTGCGCCACGAGTGGCGGTGGATTCTCGCTGATGGTGGAAGGCATCGGGATGGCCGGCATGACCGAAACCCCGCTCGTCGTCGTCGAGGCCCAGCGTGCCGGCCCGTCCACCGGTTTGCCGACGAAGACGGAGCAGGGGGACCTCAACCTCATGCTCGGCGCCGGCCAGGGCGACTTCCCCCGGGCCATTCTCGCTCCCGCCGACGCGGGAGAGGCCTTCCGCGCAACGGTCAAGGCGTTCCAGCTGGCGGAGGACTGGCAGACGCCCGTGATCGTGGCGAGCGACTTCCATCTGTCCGAGAGCATGATGACCGTGGAGCGGGACGAGATCCCGTTCCCCGGGCCCATCCCCTCCCTGTTCACCGTCGAGCCGAACGGCGGCGATTACCGGCGGTATGCGTACACGGAGTCGGGCGTCTCGCCGCGGGCGTTGCCGGGTCAGGCTGGGCTGCAGTTCAAGGCCGGCTCGGACGAGCACGACGAGCGCGGACATCTCATCTCCGACGTGCTCTCGGGCGTCCCGATCTGGGTCGCTGAACGGGAGAAGATGATGGACAAGCGGATGCGGAAGCTCGAGGGGCTCCGATCGGCCGGACCCGCGCCGACGCTCGAGGGTCCCGCCGATGCCGCGCTGACCTTCGTGGCCTGGGGCTCGACCGTCGGGGCGATCCGGGACGCGACCCCCTTGCTGCGGGCGAAGGGCGTCACCACGAACCTGATCCGGATCCCTCAGGTCTTCCCCCTCGCCACCACCGCCCTCGTGCCGCTCCTGACGAAGGCGACCCGGACCCTTCTGGTCGAGGCCAACTTCACCGGACAGCTCGGGCATCTCATCCGGGCGGAGACCGGCATCGCCCTGCCGAACCGCTTCCTCAAGTACGACGGAGAACCGTTCGCCCCTATGGAGATCGTTCAGAAGGCGCTCGAGGGGGTTTCGCATGGTCACTAGTGCAGTTCCGGCCGCCGGCACGACGCCGCTCCCCGTCCTGGTCTCGAAGTCCGACATCAAGCCGACCTGGTGTCCGGGCTGCGGGGACTTCGGGGTGGTCGCCGCGCTCGAAATGGCCCTGAAGCGCCTCAAGATCCCGCCGCACGAGACCGTGCTCGTCTCCGGTATCGGCTGTTCGTCGAACCTCCCCCATTTCCTGAACACCTACGGCTTCCACGGCATCCATGGCCGGGCGATCCCGGTCGCCGAGGGGATTCGATGGGCGAATCATTCCTTGCATGTGGTGGTCACGGGCGGCGACGGCGACGGCTTCGGGATCGGAGCCGGACACTTCGTGCACGCGATGCGGCGGAACGTGAAGATCACCTACGTCGCGATGGACAACCAGATCTACGGCCTCACGACCGGCCAGGCGTCGCCGACGTCGACGATGGGCGCCAAGACGAAGTCCACTCCGACGGGCGTCATCGAGCACCCGATCAACCCGATCGGCCTCGCCATCGCGTCGGGCGCCACCTACGTCGCCCGGGGATTCTCCGGGGACGTGAAACAGATGGCGGACCTGATCGCGGGCGCCCTCCAGCACAACGGCTTCGCCTTCGTGGACGCGTTCTCTCCGTGCGTCACCTACAACAAGCTGAACACCTTCGACTGGTTCCGCCAGCGGGTCTACAAACTGGAGTCCGCCGGACATGACCCGTCCGACATCGGCCAGGCGTTCGCGCGGGCCCAGGAGTGGGGCGACAAACTGCCGACCGGCCTCTTCTACAAGACCGACCGGCCGACCTACGAGGACCTCGAGGAGGTCCTGCAGGCCGGTCCCGCGGCCCGTCAGCCGGCGGGGCTGGTGGGGAAGGAATCGGTCCTGGACGAGTTCCTCTGAGCCGTTACCCGCGTACCTGGAAGACGTACGCATCGCCGCTCTGGAACAGGAGCGGGAACATCCCCGGATCCGCCAGGAGCGGCGCGGGCAGGAAGGGAGGCCAAAGATTCGTCGTGTTACCGGTCACCGCGATGTACTGGATCTGTAGCACTCCGAGAGCCACGAGGCCGGCCGCGGTGAGCGTCCCGTTCGTCAGTTCCGTCTCGAGAGCCTGGTAACTCGTGTTCCGGTCGATCGGTTGGATCGGGAAGACGATCGCGACCCGGGCGTACCCGGGAAGGAATTGTGCCGCACTCCCGAGCGCCACGAGCACGCGGGCACCGGTGGGAAGATGCTCCGAGGCCCATGCGAACATGGCGAAGTCCCCGGCGGTCACCCGGCCATAGCTCCCGTACAGCTCGTCGAGATACGGCGGCAGGTCGGCGACCGCCACGACTACTCCCGGCACCATCAGCACGACCGCCAGCGCCACCGCGATCGCCCGGGGGCCGTTCTGGTCCAGGGCACCGGGCCGCCGCCACCGCGGCCGCGGGGCGGGGACACTCGGTGCCGTCTCCGGCCGGGAGGTGGCCAGGTCCAGCAGCAGGACCAGGGGCACCGCCGCGATGATCGTGTAGACCGCAAAGAGATCGATCGACATCTCGACCGGGCTGGTCAGATCCGCGAGTCCGGCGAGGCCGGTCCCCGCCTCATGGATCACCACCTGGAGCAGCAATGCCAGAACGGCGACGGCAATCAGCGCCGCCAGTACGCGCCGGAAGGCCGGCCCCGAGCTTCCCAGCCGGCCGAACAATCCCGGCAAAACGAGAATGGCGGCGCCGCCCACCAGCAACAGGGCGAGCTCGAAGCGGAGAACGACGAACGGGGACAACCAGATCGCGTGCGGCCCGAACAGGAACGGGTCCACCGATCCGATGAACTGGGGAAGACTGATTCCGGGAAGGCTCCTGGACGGCGGAACGGCGACGCCTCCGGTGGCGGCGAACAGCGTCCCGCGGCCGGAGACGATCGTCCAGAACGTGGGGAGGACGAACAGCACCGCCACCGCGCCCGTGACCAGCCAGCGGAGCAGCGACCCTCCGAGGTAGCCCCACCGGGCTCGACTCGCGACCGCCCCGAGGACGACGATCGTAGGCACCAGGAGGTCCGCGCCGACGGGATTGAGGGCGGCCGAGTACCCAAGGACCGCTCCGTAGGCCAGCGCGTCGGCCAATCCGGGCGGCTGGGTCTGCTGCCAGAGGTCGATCCGGGCGATGAGCCACAGGACGAGCGGGAAGGAGAACACGAAATCGTTGCTCGTGGCGACCATCACGCGAGTCCAGGAGCCCAGCAACGCGAACGTGATGCCGATCGCAAGCCCGGCCCACGGCGACCGCAGCAGACGAAGTCCCACGACGTACCCGCCCAGCGGGGACAGGCTCAGGAAGAGTGGGGTGACGAGCAGTGCCGTTCGGGCTGGAGGAAGGGAGTAGAGCAGTTGCGCCGCGCCCAGCCAGACCGTTGTACCCTGGGGATACGGTGTCCATTGAGGGGCGATGGGAGACAGGGACAACGGGACCTGGTGGTGGAGGAGCAAGAGACTGACGTAGTCCGTGAGCAGGCTCGTGTCGTACGAGTTCCCGGTCGGCACGCCTTCCGCCACTCCGACCTCGATGGCGAACAGCGCCGCGGTAACGGCCACGAGGAGGATCCCGGGAAGCCAACTCGGATTCCAGTGATACCGTTCCGAGGGCTGCTCGGCGACACCCTCCCACCGTCGTAGCCGGGGCCGGAAGAGGACCCAGAGCGCCGCTCCGGCCAGCGGGTACAGGATCACCAGGAGAATGCCGAAGAGATGGAGCGGCAACGCCGCGAGAACATAGAGGCCTCCGCCTCCGAGGTAGAGGTCGAGGAGGAGCCGTTCCACCACGCCGAGATTACGGAACAGGCCGGCGTATCCGGCGACCAGCGACCGGAAGAGGTCCCCCACGGGGACCACGGCGGCCGCCAGGACCAGCAGCTCGAGCGCCCACGGGAGGCCGGAGGGTCCGGGGAGGCTCACGGGCCCGGGGCACGGGAGGCGTGGGTTATACCACTGTGTTTCGACCCGCTCCGCCTCGGCACGTATTTACCCCGCGGCTCTAACTAACGCCCGGTCGTTGACGTGCCGGAGAGTACCGACCAGACCCGCGACGGATTGAGTTCCGTCACGCGCGGAACCCTGGTCATGGTGCTCGGGACCCTCGCGTCGATCGGATTCACGTTTCTGTCCCGGGTCATCCTCGTCCGGAAGCTCACCATTGCCTCCTGGGGGACCTTCTCGCTCGGTCTCTCGATCGTCGGTTTGCTGTCGGCGGTCGCGACGCTGGGACTTCCGCAGGCGGTGGCCCGGAATCTGGCCTTTGTGTCGGCACCGGCCGACCGCCGGGCGATCGTCCGAGGATCCTTCCGGTACCTGCTCCCCGCCACGGCGGGCTTGACGGTCGGGCTCTACCTCTTCGCCCTCTTCGTCAACTACGCGTACCACGACGCCCAGCTCTCGATCACGCTGCAGTACTTCTCGCTCGTCATTGCGCTCGGAGTTCCGGCGACGCTCATCGCATCGATCTTCCAGGGATACGAGGACGCCCTGCCGAATGCCCTCTTCCTCTCGACGCTGAACCCTGCCCTGTTCATCGTCTTCCTCCTGCTGACGGAAAGCTTCCTTCCGCTCGGGCAGCAGTTCATCGGCGCTCTGGGCGCCTACGTCCTCTCGGACGTGGCGGTCCTCGTGCTCCTGTTAGTGTACTACCAGCGCTGGCGACCGCGCCTGCTGCCATCGGGGCCCGCCACTCCGGGGTACGACCGCCGGCTCCTCGCCTTTGCACTCCCGTTGCTGGTCGTGGGGGCCCTCACGAGCGTCAGTGGTTCCGGCGATACGCTGATCCTGGGCTTCATCCACCGACCGGAGGTCGGCTTCTACACGGCCACGCTCTCCTTGGCACGGCTGCTGGGCATCGGGCTCAGCTCCCTGGGATTCATCTTCCTCCCGGTCGCGGCCCGTTACCTGCGGAACCGGGACTTCCCGTCACTCAAGCAGACCTATGCGACGGCGACGAAATGGACGCTGGTCGTGGCCTTGCCGCTCTTCCTGGTCTTCTTCTTCCTCCCGTCCCGCTCGCTGACCTTCGTGTATGGGGCCGCCTATGCGAACCCGATCCTCCCGTTGCGGATCGTGGTCATCGGAGCCTTCGGTGCCTCGTTGCTGGGCCCCGCTGCCGCCGCCCAGATCGCCTATGGCCGGACGCAGCTGGTTCTCGTGAACACGGTCGCCGCCGCCGTCTGCGATGTCGTACTGAGCTTCATCCTCATTCCGGCTCACGGCTCGGTCGGGGCCGCGATCGCCTGGTCGGTCTCGACCTTCGTCTATCCCTTCCTCTCGACGGTCGAGATGGCCTACCTCGAGGACCTCCATCCGTTCGAGCGGCACTACCTGCTTCCGCTCGTCGTGACCGGCGTCCCCGTCGGCGCCGTTCTCGCGTTCGCTCCGTCCCAGGTGCCGCTCTGGGAGCTGCCGGCCCTCGCGATCGGAATCGCGGTCCTGTTCGTGCTCGTCGTGCTGCTCACGCGCAGCGTCGACCGGGGCGACCGACTGCTGCTGGACGCCGTGGAACGCTTCCTAGGGTTCCGCGTGCCGCTCGTTCGGAGCCTGAGCCGATGGCTGGCCGGCTCCACCGTTACCTCCCTGTGAGGGCGGCCCCCCACCCTCGGCGTCCGCGGGCCGGTCCCGAACGTGGTCGACCAGCAGCAGCACGACACCCCCGGCGAGGAGCAGGAAGACGTACACCGCCAGCGTGTTCGCCGCTCCGGTGGCGCCTCCGGCATCCACGATCGCCGCCGCCACGAGCAAGGCCAATGCGCCCGCGATCAGGTACCGGGAGTCGAGCCGGGCCCAGGCGGAGTAGACCATGTACGCCACGAGCAGGCCGACAAACAGCTCGGTGTACGGCAGGGACACGTCCGACGCTATCTCCCGTCGGAATACAAAGACGGTAGGGGCGCCTCGAGGGGCTCCGGGCCTCGCAATATAACCGGAGCCACGGCCTCCCGTACCGCGGCCTTGGATAGGCTTAATATGCCGCCTCAATCGTAGTCACGTCGACCGGTTCCCGGTCAGCCGTCGCATGAAGTCTCCTCGGTGGTCTCGACGTCTCGTCCCGAGCATTCTCGGGGCAGCCATGCTCGCGGTCATCGTCGTGGCCGCGCTGACGCCGAATGTGGGCGTCGTCTCGGCTCAGGTCAACGCCCAGTACACGAGCGTCACCTCGGGTCCGTCGACCCTCGAGTACGCGCTCATTGGCGTTCTCGTGGCCGCCATTGTGGCGGCCCTGGTCGGCCTCATGATCTTCCAGCGCCGCAAGAAGCGCGGCGGCTCGGGCGGTGTCGCGGCCTGGCAGGAGCCGACCGGCGCGGGCCAGGGTCCATCCAGCGGTACCGGTGGCGGAGCCGGCGGCCTGTCCCCCGCGGACACGGTCGCCGCGGGTGCGCTGGCGGGCGGCGGGGTGGCTGCGGCGGCCTCCTATGACGAGACCGCTCCGGCCGCAGAGCCGGGCCCGGAGTGGGCCGAGCCGGAGGCACCGGCGACCATGGGCAGCGGCGCGGTCGCGCCCCCGATGGACGAGTCCGAGCCGGACATCGACCGGCTGATGAAGGAACTCGACCAGATCAGCGACGACATCCTGAAGAAGACCCCTCCGAAGAAGAGCGCTCCGACGGAGCCGAGCGCCGACGAAGAGGCCGACAGCGGCCAGTGAGCCAGGGGTCGCCGGCCCCTAGGGCTGCCCGCTAGTGGCGCTACGGCCCGGATGAATTAAAGAAGGGCCGGTTTCCTTCCTCCGCTGATGTCGGCGACGGCCGCTTCGTTGGAGGACCGGCGGCTCCTGGACGAGCTCCAGTCTGCGCTCGCACAGGCGCCGCACAAGGTGAAGGAGATCGAGGTCGGCATCGCGCTCTCGATCGCCCTGGGTCGGCTCCGGCCCTCGGTGACCTGTGGAGGCTGCCAGGACCCGCTCGCCTACCAGGGCATTCCGGCGCGGACGAACACGTCCCTGCGGGTGCCATTCCGGCTGGTGTTCGACGAGGGGTCTTCGTCCTGACGCCATCGGCCGTTGCCCCCGGACGGCCCCGGCGATGACCTCGATCCCGATCATCGAGACCGTGGTCAGCGTGGTCACGCGGATCCTGCGGTGGGCGGGATACCCGGGTCTCTTCGGCCTCATGGCCGTCGACAGCTTCGGCATTCCGCCACTGCCCGGCGAGATCATTCTCGTTTTCGCCGGATTCCTGGTCGCCCTCGGAACGCTGAGTTTTCTCGGCGCTTTCACGGTGGCCCTGGCCGGAGGGGTTACGGGCGCATTCTGCGCCTACGCCCTGGGTCGCTGGGGCCGCGACTGGCTCGTGAACCGGGCGCCCTCCGCCCTGCGTGTCGACCCCCGGCAGCTGGCCCGACTCGACGCCTGGTTCGCCCGGTGGGGCGACGAGGTGGTCGCGGTGGCCCGCGTGATCCCCCTCGCCCGGGCCTACATCAGCTACCCCGCCGGTACGGCGGAGATGCCACCGCTCAAGTTCGGATTTTACACCACCGTCGGAGCTATCCCCCTGACCGCGGGGCTCGTGTACTTGGGGGAGGTGCTCGGGAGCCGCTGGAACGAGATTGTCCCGTACTTCAGCTACCTGGATGACGCGATCCTAGTGCTGATCGTCGGGGTCGCGGTATGGTGGTTCCTCCGGTGGCACCGGGAGTACCGGGCGCTGCACGCATCGCCGCCGGCCGCTCCGCCGACCTAGGAGGCCGGCGCGGCCCCCGGCGCGAACTCCGGCCGGAGCAGGCGGCCCTCGTGGGCTCCCACGTACTCTCCATCCTCCACGATGCGCCGCCCGTCGAGATAGTGCTCGCGCGGGAGGATCGCCGGCCAGCCCTCGAAGGCGGTCCAGCCGCACGGTGCGTGGAGAGCATTGGCGTGGATCTCGGCCCGCTTTCGGAAGTCGACGACCAGCAGGTTGGCCCGGTGGCCGATGGCGATGCGGCCTTGCGGCAGCCCCAGAAGCCGGGCGGGCCGGTCCGCCACCGCCCGTACCAGGACCGATAGGTCGAGCTCGGCGTCGCGAACCCGGGCGAGGAAGAGCGGAAGCATCGTTTCGGCGCCCGGCATCCCGCTGGGCGCATCGAAGAAGGGGCGGCTCTTGACCTCGGCCGACTGGGGAGCGTGATCGCTCGCCAGGATCGGGATCAGCCCCCGTCGGAACATCTCCCAGAGTTCCGCGGCGGCCGGCGGTTCCCGGAGCGGCGGATTGACCTTCCACCGTGCGTCCGCCCCGCGGCCGGCGGACAGGAGCAGATGCTGGGGCGTAACCTCGAACGATTCCCCCTCTCGAAAGATCCGGCTGGCCAGGCTGGGGAGGGTAACGTGGGCGACATGGAGCCGGAGGCCACCGGGAAGCGGGTGGAGGCGCTCGAACGCCTGCATCTCCGCCTCGGGCGGGCGTCGCGCGTTCCACCCTTCGGTCCCTTCGAGCTCGGTCGTTTCCCGGAAGAGCCGCGGCTCCTCGGCATGCACGTGGACGGGCAGCCGCGTGGCGGCTGCCGCCGATAGGAGCGCAGGCAGCCGCTCCATCCGGGGAGGCTCGATGTCCGTGGTGGGGCTCATGTAGAGCTTGAACCCGGCCGCGTGCCGGGAAAGAGGGGCCACGCGCTCGGGAGCGGTGAGGCCGGCGTAGAGCAGGAGGTCGACGGCGATGCGGCCCTGGGCGCGGTCCGCCTTGTCGGACAGGCGGTCGACCGTCGTGGTTGGGGGAGTCGTGTTCGGCATGTCGACAGCCGCTCCGATGCCGCCGAGCGCCGCTTGCCGAGTACCGGAGTCGAACGTCTCGGGCGCGTCGGGGGGACCCGGGTCCCGGAAGTGCGCGTGGCAGTCGACCGCCGAGGGCAGGATGATCGAGTCTCCCACATCGTGCCGCTCGCCTCCGCGGAGGGACTTTCCGATGGCCAGGATCCGTCCATCGGCTCCGATGCCCACCTCCATCGGCTGGATGTGGCCGCCGACCAGGAGCCGACCGGCGAGTACGAGGTCGATCGAGGGGGCGCGAGCGGGCGCCTCGCCGTCCCGGGAGCGCCGTCGGGGCCGCGGCATGCCAGTCTTCACGCAAGGTGGGGGCCTATAGCATTGCCGCGACCCCCCGCCGGAGCGCCACCTATTTCCGCTCCCGACCATCGCCCGAGCCGTGGCTGCTCGCCGCCGCTCTCACGGGGCGCGGACCTACGCGGCCGCCGGAGTGAATCGGAAGCAAACCTCCCGGGCGTTGGCGGCACTGCTCGGGCAGGTCCGTCGCCGTCCGCCGGGGCAAGGCGTGCACCCGGTACAGCTCAAGGGCCACTACGCGGGCCTCGTCCGGGTCGGTCGCGAAACGCTGGCCATCACCACGGACACGGTCGGAACCAAGACCCTCGTGGCCGAGGCTCTCGGCCGCTGGACGGAGGTCGGGGTCGACACGGTCGCGATCAACGTGAACGACCTGGCTGCGGTCGGCGCTCGACCGATCGGTCTCGTCGATGTGATCTCGTGTCGGAGGGCGGATCCCGAGGCCTTCGCCGCGCTGGGCCGAGGCATCGACCAGGGGCTCCGTCAGTCCCGATGCCTCTTGCTGGGTGGGGAGACGGCCATCGTACCGGAGCTGCTCCAGGGGATGGACGTGGGCGGTACCGCCATTGGCTTCTTCCCGCCGGGCCGTCGACCCGTGACCGGTTCCCGGATTCGAGCCGGCGACGTGATCGTGGGACTCCGGGCGAACGGCCTGCATTCGAACGGGTTCACGCTGGCCCGCCGCATCGTCCGTGACGCTGGAGCCGACTGGCGCCGACCGCGTCCGGGCAGTCGACGGCCCCTGGGCATCGAATTCTTGACCCCCACGAGGATCTATGTGGCCGCGTCCGAGGGGCTCGCCGACGTTCCGGGAGTTACGGGCTTCGCGCACATCTCGGGTGGCGGCGTGAGGAACCTGCCCCGGCTGTCCGAGAAGGTCCGGTTCGTCCTGGATGGCTGGCCTCGGCCTTCGGGGCTGTTCGAGTGGCTTGGCCGAACGGGCAGTGTCGAACCCGATGAGCTCTACCAGACGTTCAACATGGGAATCGGGTTTGTCGCGATCGTCCGGTCCGGGTCTCTCCACCGATCGCTCGCCTGGCTCCGGCGAGCGGGATACGCGGACGCCCGGGTCGTGGGTCGAGTCGCCCGGGGCCGGGGGGTCGCGCTGCCGCACCTCGGGCTCGAGTATTCGGGCTACGCCTGACCTCCCGCCCAATCGTTTTAGATTTCGCCCGGGTAACGACCCGGATGTCCGACGGCCACCTGTCGCCCGGCCCATCTGCGGCGATGGCTGTGGTCGCCGCCTTTCTGTGGGCGACCTACTTCTTCTTCGTTCTCGCGCTAACGCCCGGGACCGCTCCGTCGGCGGTCATCGTGTATCCGTTCCTGATCGCCGGCACGGTCTACGTACTCTGGGCCGCGCTCTGGGGGCACGGCTCGGCGGTCGTGGAGCTGTTTCTCGACCCGCGGGCATGGCTGCGGGTCGTCTTCCTGATGACGATGCAGCTGTCCGTTCTGGCCTGCACCTACGCCTCCGGTGCGGTCGATACGTCGCTGCTGGCGCTGCTCGGAGACGCCGCGGTAACGCCGCTCGTGGCCATGGTGATCCTGCGGGAGGGACGGCACCGGGCCCGGTCGCCCGCCTTCGTGGGAGGTCTCCTGCTCGCGATCGCCGGCGCCTCTCTCACGATCGTCGCCAGCGGCCGCGCGGCGCCCTTCCGTGGGCTGACGCTGCTGGTCGCCCCGCTCGTACCCCTGAGCATCGCGGCGTTCTACATCCTCTCGGCGCGGGAAGGTCAGCGACGACCCTCGAGTGCCGTGGTCGGAGAAGCCACGCTCGCCGCCGGCGTCGTCAGCGTGGTGGTGGCCGGAATTCTTCCCGGCGGCTGGCACGGTCTCGTGCTCACTACCGGCACCCAGGTGGCTTTGCTCCTCGGGGTCGGCGTCTCCTCGTTCTTCGTCGCACCCGCGCTCTACTTCCGGGCCGTGGCCCGATCGGGCATCGTGCTTCCCGGCCTCTTTCAGGTGCTGATCCCGGTCTTTGCCCTGCTACTGTCGATCCTCCTGCTCCACTACCTACCCGCAGCGCTGGGGCTTCTCGGAATCCCGGTGGCCGTAACCGGCGGACTCCTGGCCTACCGGGGGGCCCAGTCGCCGGCGCCGCCGGCGTCGCGCGACGAAGCGCTGCTCACCGAGGGAGGGACCCTGGCGCCGGATGCGCCGGACGATCCCGGGAGCCCGGCGACCGGCGTCAAGTGAAGTCGCTCAATCGTGTGGCGCGCTTCGAGCGCTTCGACGTTCCGGCCACGCTGCCCACCGCGTCGCCGAGCGAGGCCGCGCCGGGACCGGCGGGCGGGGCTCCGTCGCTCAGCGTCCGCTGACGGCTGCCCTTCAGCAGGTCCGCGGCATTCCAGCCGAAGACCTCCGTCACGCGGGCCAGGGTCTGGGCCAGGCGTTCCGCATAGTAACTGTAGTCCGGGCGAAGGTGCGCCGGGAACTTCCGTCCCTCGATCCAGGGCTCGACCTCCTGCGGCGTCTTTCGGGCATTGGTCACGACCCAGGCAACTTTCATGCCGGGAATGACGTCGAAGCCTTCCGACTGGAGCTGCTTGAAGACGCGCAGGAACGGCAGGCTTTCCCGGGTCGAGACGTTGTACTCGCTCTCCGGTCGGACCGTCCGGGCGATGACGAGCCGCTCCACCGGCACCCGACCCTCCTGCACCTCGGCGACCAGTTCGCGTGCCCGCACCAGCGTGCCGGGCGTATCGCCCGAGAGAATCTTCGCGAAGACCTCTCGAAGCGCGGCGGATTGGTAGTCGAAGGTGTCGGTCCGTTGCGTTTCGTATCCGCGGATGACCACGTCATCCTTGGGCCAGACCGTGTGGCCGACGTACCGCTTCTTCGCCCCGTGGGAGAAGAGCGCGTCGTAGACCGACTGGAATTCGAAGGTGACTCCCTGGTTCGTGAACCGGCGGGCGAGGTCCTGTCCGAACCGAGTGGCGCCCGCGAGCGTCGGCTCGGGGGACTTTACGAAGACCGAGTCGGTGTCGGAGTAGACGACCTCGTACCCGTCATTCTCGAGCTCCTGGATGATCGTCGTGATCGCCTGGCGGCCAAAGGCCGTGATCGCGGCGCCGATGTCCGGGTTCGTGAACCGGTAGAAGCTGGAGGCCAGAACACCGTAGAAGGAGTTCATCAGGACCTTCACGGCGGCCTGGAGACCGTCATAGTACCGCTGGAGCTCGGGTGAGTTCGTCTCCCGCCCCTTCTGGCGGATCGAATCCCGTTCGGCGAGCAGATTGCGGAGGACCTCCGGGATCAGCCCGGGACGCTCCTCGGCCGACAGGAAGTGGGCACCCGTCGGCGCGACCGTCGGGCCCTCGGGCGCGAGCGTCGTGAAGCAGAGGTTCTTCGAAATGATGATGTTCGGGTACATCGACTTGAAGTCGAGCACCACGATCCAGTTGTACAGTCCGGGCTTGATCGTGTGGACGTAGCCCCCCTCGATCATCGTGTCGCTGCGAGCGTACCGGTTCTGCGGCACGCCGATGTGCCGCTGGTCGGCCCGCGGGATCAGCAACGAGTCGACGAACAACGAGGTCCGGCCGTTGAGTCCCTCCTCGAGCGGTAGATTCGCAACGGTGGCGAGGTCGGCAGCCTTGTCCAGGGATCGGAGTCGCAGCAGGATCCGGGCGGCCAGCCGGGCGTCATGGAGACAGTACTCCATGACGCGCTCCGGGGCCTTCGCCCACTCGGCCTCGATGTTGCGTCGGTCCACGTCCAGCTTGCCTTCTCCGAGGAGCTGCTGGGCCACAAACTGCAGGGTCTCCTGCCGGGGATGGAGCTCCATCCGAGCGGACCACCAGGCGTCGGCCACCACCCGGCCGTCAAGTCGCCAGACCCGATCGCCGCCGGAGCGCGGCTCCGCTTCGCCGCCTTTTCGGCCGACGGCGAGTACGGGTACCTGGAGCGCGTCACCGCGCTCCTTGAGCAGCGGCAGGTCGTAGCCGCCGATGTTGTAGCCGGTGATGACATCCGGATCGTACTCCCGGATGCGGTCGTCGAAGGCCCGAAGAATATCAGCCTCCGGTGTCGGTTGTCCGATCCGGAACGTCGCGATCTCCGTTCCGTCCCGGTAGACCGACCCGCAGATCGTGAAGATCGTACGGGCCCGGATCGCGTTCTCGATATCGAACGAGAGCACCGTCAGCGGTGGACGGAACGGCTCCGCGGGGGCGATGTCGCTGTGGTCCGTTACGATGCGAACGACGCGTTGGGCCGAGTATCGGGAGGCGACCTCGGCCGGCTCGGGCTCGGCCTCAAATCGTAGCGTCAGGCCGACGCCCTTGTCGTAGAGGAACCGGTGCACGAAGGGGATGTCGGCGGAGAGGACGCTCCACGCCACGCCTTCGCGGTGGTAGCGGGCCCGGAAGTCGGGGACGGTCCACGGAAACTGGACCGTGACCCGAAGGGCGGGTCGATTCTTTCCCTCGACGAAGACGTCGACCGGGTCCTTGGCAACGACCTGCGGCTCCTTGTCCAGCTGGGCCTTCTGTTCGTCGGTGGGCTCGCAGAGGATGAAGTACGGTCGGAACCCGTAGTAACGGGCGACCATGGACTCGCCCTGCCGGGTGCGGCCGAAGAGCTCGACCACCACGCCGTTGTCAAGTGGAGCGTAGGAACCCCCGACCAGGAAGAGCTCTACCGGCTCCACGGGGGTCCGGACCCGCCCCGTCCTTAAACGGTTGCCTCGGACGTCGGTCCCGTAGCCGTCCGTCCGCCGGCGCCGAGCCGCGACAGCAAGCGGGAGAGTGCCGCTCCGTCCTGTTCCCATCGCCGGCGGAAAGCATTGGAGCGCGCGGCGGATGCCGGGTGCACCAGGGGAAACAGTGCCAGGCCCCGCCACCGGAACCGGCGCCCCGCCGACCCTAGGATGGGGAGCAGGTCCGGGCGGAATGCGGCCAGCGCGGGCGCCCCGAGCGTGACGACCATGATCGGTTGCAGGAACTCCACCTGTCGGGCCAGGAAGGGACGGCAGGCTTCCGCTGCCACCTCGCTGAACTGGTTGCCCGGTGGGTGGCACTTGATCACGTTCACGATGGCGAACTCGCTCTCCAGCAGCCCCAGCTGCTGGATCAGCAAATCGAGCCGCTTGCCGGCCGCTCCGACGAACGGGATGCCGACCTTGTCTTCCGACGCACCCGGCGCCTCGCCGACGAAAAGTACCCGCGGCCGCAGGCTTCCCCGGTGGATTACGACCTGGGTGCGCAACGACCCCAGCGGACAGGCCCGGCAGTTCTCGATCTCCCGGTTCAGCTGAGCCCACTCTGCTCGGCTACGCGGCCCCGAGCGGGGCGTGACGGGCCAGACGCTGTCGACCGTGGGCCGGGCTGGCATCGCTCCCGGAGGGTCGCGTCGAGGTAAACTATGCTTCGGCGACCGGGGGCAGCCGGAAGAACCCGGACCTCAGTTCGATGGCACCCGTCGTGCGGTCGATGTTGCCATGGACGCCGATGGCCCGGCCACCGCGGCCGCCACCCTGGACCACGTACCAGAACACCCGGAAGACGTTCCCTTGCTCGACCGCCTCGCCGAAGTGGTAGTTGTAGCGAAGCCACCGGTTCTTCTGCATCGCCGGAAGATAGGTCCGCTCCAGCGCCGCCTGTGCCGAGTCGACCGGTCCGGGTGAAGGCGCCACCTTGGAAACGGTCAGGCTCCGTTCGGGCGTGGAGCTTCCGCCCGCCAGGTGGAGGGTCCGGTAGCGAAGCCGGTACCGTTCGGGCGAGTCCTCCTCGTCGGCCATGAGCCAGGTCCAGGGACTTGTCGTGGGCTCCACGGCGTGGAAGCCCTCCCGGTTCGCCTGAAGCCGGGCCCGCCACCGGGCGACGGTCCGGAGGACCAGGTAACCGCCGTACACCGCAATGAGGATCCAGACCGTATCCGTCCAGACGCTGAACGCTACGCGCCCGTGCTCCCAGATCAGGATACCGAGCGTGACGGCCGTCATTCCGAGGGTCGTGATATTCACGGCGTTGTCGGCATCCATCCGTAGAATCTTCCGGGAGAACGGGGCCAGGGGCGTGACGGCGTAGTTCGTGAAGCCGTCCAGGACGAGATGGGTGAGGCCGCCGATCTCCATGGCGACGAAGTAGAGCAGCGTGGAGGCGTGCGTGAAGTACGGGAGGAACGGGACCAGGAAGGCGCCGACGGCCGCGATGATCGTGACTCCGAGGACGGTATGGACGATCCCGCGATGCTCGAGCGCCGGGAACCACCGGGTCAGCGGGAACAGCAGGATATCGGCATCCGGGAGTCCGCCCGCGAGGGCGCCGGCCGCGATGTACTGGGGCGCCGCCGGGCCCCAAATGACGAACGAGAGGAGGTACGCGAAGATGACATGCGTGAAGAGGTCCACGGAGGCGCCCCACCTCGGACGACGAACGAGGGGGAAAAGGTTGACCGTTCCCGCGCATCACCGCGTCGCATTGTGACGCGGCGACGGCCCGGTTTCGCTCCGTCGCCGGCGCGCCGAGAGTTCGGACCACGCGGGGTTAAATAGGGTGCATCGATGGGACGCCCCCTCCGATAGAAGCCGATGCCTCCACCGTCAGGACTTTACACCGCCAATCGACTCGCCGCGCTCCGCAAGCGACGGCGCTGGTCGGACCGGTACTACAAGCGCCGCATGTTGCATCTCAAGGAGAAATCGGACCCGCTCGAGGGCGCTCCCCAGGGCCGGGGCATCGTCATCGAAAAGGTGGGTATCGAAGCGAAGCAGCCCAACTCCGCCATTCGGAAGTGCGTCAAGGTTCAGCTCATCAAGAACGGCCGTCAGGTGACCGCCTTCGCCGTGGGCGACGGCGCTATCAACTTCATTGACGAACATGACGAAGTGATGGTCGAGGGCATCGGGGGCCGCATGGGCCGGTCCTACGGCGACATCCCCGGGGTCCGGTACAAGGTCATCCAGGTCAACGGCGTCTCGCTCGACGAGCTGGTCCGGGGCCGGAAGGAGAAGCCGCAGCGATGAGCGCTCCCCCCGACGAGGTCGCTCGAGCCGGCGCCGCCCGTCCGCTGGCGCTGGACGAGGCCACCGCGCCCCCGGTGCCAAAGCCGGCCGCGCCGCTGCCACCCCCGTTCCCGATCCCGCCCCTGTTCGGAAAGTATCCGTTCGAGGGCGTCACCGTGACGGACCCCGGGCTCGCGCCCTACCTCTACCTTCACCCGGTCTACGTGCCCCACTCGGAGGGGCGTCTCTCGGGCCGCCCGTTCATGAAGACCCACATGCACCTGATCGAGCGCCTCGCGAACCATCTGATGAAGGGCGAGCACTTCACCGGCAAGAAGTCGAAGGCGCTCCGTGTCATCCGGGAGGCGTTCGCCGAGCTCGACCGGACCACGCACGAGAACCCGATCCAGCTCCTCGTCCGCGCGGTCGAGAATGCCGCGCCGCGCGAGGAGGTCACGCGGCTGCAGTTCGGCGGCATCTCGGTCCCCCGGGCCGTGGACGCCGCGCCGGCCCGGCGGGTGCACGTCGCCATCCGGAACATCGCCTTGGGCGCGATCAATGCCTCGCACAAGTCCACGAAACCGATCGCGTCCTGCCTCGCGAGCGAGATCGCCGCCGCTGCGAAGGGCGAGCTCACGAGCTTCGCGGTCGGACGGAAAGAAGAAGTGGAACGGGTCGCCCAGTCGGCACGGTAGGGCAGGGGGGTCGAAGCATGGCGCACATCCGGGCGGAGCTGGCGAAGGCCATCCCCGAGATGATGACCCAGATCGACAAGATCCGGAACATCGGCATCGTGGCCCACATCCACCACGGGAAGACGACGCTCTCGGACAATCTCCTCGCCGCCGCCGGCATGATCTCGAGCGAACTCGCCGGCAAGCAGCTCTATCTCAACTTTGACGAGCAGGAGCAGACCCGGCTGCTGACCATCAACAACGCCGATGTCACCATCGTACACGAGTACGAGGGCCAGCAGCACCTCATCAACCTCATCGACACGCCGGGACACGTCGACTTCGGCGGCGACGTCACCCGCGCGATGCGCGCGGTCGACGGCGCGGTGGTCGTGGTCTGCGCCGTCGAGGGCGTCATGGCCCAGACCGAGACGGTCCTCCGGCAGGCGCTCCGCGAGAAGGTCCAGCCGGTCCTGTTCATCAACAAGGTCGACCGGGCGATCAAGGAGCTCCAGCTCGGCCCCGACCAGCTCCAGAAGCGGTTCCTCACGATCATCTCGGAGGTCAACGAGCTCATCCGGCGGATGGCGCCGGACGAGTTCATCGACAAGTGGTCGGTCGACCCCCGCGATGGCTCGGTCGCCTTCGGCTCGGGCTACGAGAACTGGGCGATCAGCGTCCCCTACATGCAGCGGACGCAGGTCACCTTCAAGGACATCATCGACTACGTGTCCACCGGCCGCTCGAAGGAGATCGCGAAGAAGGCCCGGATCAACGACGTCGTCTTCGACATGGTCGTGAAGCACCTGCCGAGCCCGGCGCAGGCGCAAAAGTACCGGATCCCGAACATCTGGCGGGGCGAGATCGCTTCCCCGGTCGGTCAGGCGATGCTCTCCACCGCCAGCGATGGACCGGTCGCCTTCATGGTCACCGACATCACGATGGACCCCAACGCCGGCGAGATCGCCACGGGCCGGGTCTTTTCGGGCCGTCTCAAGAAGGGCCAGGAGCTCGCCATCGTCGGAACGAAGCTCAAGAACCGGGTCCAGAACGTCTCCCTGTTCATGGGGCCCGAGCGGCTCCTGGTCGAGGAGGTCACCGCGGGCAACATCGCCGCCGTGGTCGGCCTCACCGACGCCTTCGCCGGGACGACCGTCTCGGACGCTCCGGACATGATCCCGTTCGAGGAGATCCGGCACGTCTCCGAGCCGGTCGTGACGGTCGCGATCGAGCCGAAGCACATGAGCGACCTCCCGAAGCTCATCGAGGTCATGCGGAAGATCGCGAAGGAGGACCCCAGCCTCCGGGTCGAGATCAACCAGGAGACCGGCGAGCATCTCCTCTCCGGGATGGGGGAGCTCCACCTCGAGATCACCGAGTTCCGGATCATCAACGATCACAAGGTCGAGATCGAGGCGTCGAAGCCGATCGTCGTCTACCGGGAGACGGTCGCCGGGCCGGGGGGCCCGTTCGAGGGAAAGTCCCCGAACAAGCACAACCGCTTCTACTTCGAGGTCGAGGCCCTGCCCGAGACGATCATCCGGGCGATCCGCGAGGGCGAGATCCCGCAGGGCAAGTCGTTCAAGGACCTGAAGACGCTCGTCACGAAGATGGACGGAATGGGTCTCTCCCGGGAGGAGGGACGGGGGCTGATCGCCGTCGAGGGCACGAACATGCTCCTCGACGTCACGAAGGGGATTCAGTACCTCAACGAAACGATGGACCTCATCGTCGACGCGTTCAAGGAGGCGATGAACCGGGGCCCGCTCGCGAACGAGAAGGTCTATGGTCTCAAGGTCCGGCTCGTGGACGCGAAGCTGCACGAAGACTCGATCCACCGGGGTCCGGCGCAGACGATCCCCGCGGCCCGGTCGGGGATGTACGGGGCGATGGTGCTCGGCGGTCGGGTCCTCCTCGAGCCGCTCCAGAAGGTCACGGTCAACGTGCCGCAGGACGTGCTCGCGAACGCCACGCGGGAGCTCCAGCGCCGGCGGGGCGAGATCCTGGACATGACGAGCGTCGGCGACCTCCAGACGGTCGTCGCCAAGGTCCCGGTGGCGGAGATGTTCGGCTTCGCCTCGGATATCCGGAGCGCCACGGCCGGTAAGGTCCTCTGGGCGACCGAGTCGATGGGCTTCGAGCGGCTCCCGGCCGAGCTCCAGACGCAGGTGGTCGCCGAGGTCCGCCAGCGGCGGGGCCTCAAGCCCGAGCCGTACGACGCGGCGTACTACAGTGGCTAACCTACTACCCGCGGTAGTAGCTTGTAGGCTCTGACAGGTCGTAGTAGCTTAGATTTCTAAAGCTACGACGGCCTGTAGTAGCTTAGGCCCGTGGGCCGGCGAAGGACTATGCGTCCGGCGCGGCAGGGACGGCCGGGAGCGGTGGCAGGTGGTCGAGGGTGCGCTGGCCCTTGTTGTGGGACGGGCCTTCGAAGCTCCGGGACTTGAGCGGCCAGGAGCCCTCGTGGGCCAGGAGCCAGCGTTTGCGCCAGAGGCCGAGGCCGAACCCCGTGAGCGTATGGTCGGCGCCGACCACCCGATGGCACGGCACGACGATCGGGATCGGGTTGCGCCCGACGGCGCCTCCGACGGCTCGGGCGGCCCCCGGGTAGCCGATGCGTCGGGCGATCTCCCCGTAGGTCACGGTCGCGCCCGGCGGGATCTTGAGGAGCTCGGTCCAGACCTTCCGGTCGAAGTCGGTGCCGATGGTGGGGGCGATCTCCACCTCGAAATTTCGGCGACGGCCCTGGAAATACTCCTTGAGCTGGCGCGGCGGAGAGCCGGCTGGGTACGGCGGCTTCTGGACGCGCGCCCCGACGGGGATCCCGAGCTGCTGGACGCCCGGCTCGGCGAGGTCGATGATCTGGACCGTGTTGCCGTCGTAGACGACTTCGAAGGTCCCGACGGGGGTCGGAACGGAGGCGACGAAGGAGCCCTTCGGAGGCATGCGCGGCCGGAACGCGAGGGGGATAAAGTGCATATCGCCGCGGGTCGGCGCGTCCGGGCCCGTTCGCGATATCATTATGCGGAAACGGCCCTGCCCGGCGCTCGAGGAGCGCGGCGTGTCGCTTCGGCGGTTCTTCGAGGAGATTCCGTCGACCCAGGCCGAGGCGATTCGTCTCGCCCGAACCGACGCGCCGGTGGGGACGTTTGTGGTCGCCGCCCGTCAGACGGCCGGGCACGGCCGCGGCGACCACCTCTGGGCGTCGCCGCCGGGCGGCCTCTACCTGTCCGTGCTCGTCCCGGCCCCGCCGTCCGCTCCGGGCCTGCTGCCGCTGGCCGTCGGCGAGCGGGTACGGCAACACTTCGAGGAGGCCTATGGGGTCCGCTCTGTCCTCAAGTGGCCCAACGACCTCCTCGTGCCGCGGGAGGGCCGGCCGCCGGCGAAGCTCGCGGGTGTTCTGGTCGACCGGGTCGGCGAGCGGCTGGCCGTGGTCGGGGTCGGGGTCAATGTGGCGATCCGTCCGGGGGACCTCCCCGAATCGTTGCGCTCGGCGGTGGCGGTCCTGCGCGACCTCACGAGCTACCCCCCCAAGGTGGAGCAGGTCGAATCCGAGCTCCTGGAGGTCATACTATCCACGGCCGAGCTCCTGGAGTCGGAGGCCGGTCGCCACGCGATGATCGCCGCGTGCCGTCGGTCGCTCTACGGTCGAGGTCATGCCGCCCGGGTGGATGGTCGGCCGGTGGGGATCATCCGGGACCTCGGCGACGAGGGCGAACTGTGGGTCGAGAGCGGGCGCGGCCGCGAGGCCGTCTGGGCCGGCGACCTCACGGTCGAGGAGGGGTAGCCGTGGCGTTCGAACGGTGGCGACTTCTCCGGGAGAAGGCGCAGGAGGGTGGCGGCGCCGAGCGGGTCCGGCGGCACAAGGCCGACGGCCGGCTCACGGCCCGCGAGCGGCTGGAGGCCTTCTTCGATGCCGGCAGCTTCGTCGAGCTCGACCCGTTCGTGGTGCACCGGAGCGATCGCTTCGGGATGGCCGAGCGCCGGGTCTTCGGGGACGGCGTCGTCACGGGCTGGGGCGAGGTCGAGGGCCGGCCGGTCTGTGCCTTCGCCCAGGACGCGACCGTCTTCGGAGGTTCGCTGGGAGAGGCCCACGCCGAGAAGATCGTGAAGGTGATGGACCTGGCCGCAAAGGCCGGGGTTCCGCTGGTCGGCCTCAACGATTCGGGCGGCGCCCGGATCCAGGAGGGCGTCATCGGCCTCGGCGGCTATGGCGACGTGTTCTTCCGGAACGTGTCGCTCTCCGGCGTGGTCCCGCAGCTGTCCGTGATTCTGGGCCCCTGCGCGGGGGGCGCCGTGTACTCTCCGGCGATGACCGACTTCATCGTGATGGTCCGGGGCCAGTCCCAGATGTTCATCACCGGACCGGACGTGATTCGCGCCGTGACCGGTGAGGAGGTATCGCTCGAGGCGCTCGGAGGCGCCGACACCCATGCCAGTGCGAGCGGAGTCTCCCACTTCACGGTCGGGTCCGATGCGGAAGCCCTGGCGCTCACCCGGCATCTCCTGGGCTATCTTCCGCTTAACAACCTCGAAGACCCGCCGACCGGCTCCGGTACGGAGCCAGCAACCTCCGCCGGGGGCGAACTCACGTCGCTGGTGCCCGAGACCGCCGACGCGCCCTACGATGTCCACGAGGTCATCGCACGGGTCCTGGACCCCGGCAGCCTGCTCGAGGTCCACGCCGCGTGGGGGCCGAACCTCGTCGTGGGTTTCGCCCGACTGGACGGCCACCCGGTCGGGGTCGTGGCGAACCAGCCGAAGGTGCTCGCCGGGACGCTAGATATCGTCGCGTCGACGAAGGGGGCCCGATTCGTCCGGTTCTGCGACGCGTTCAACCTCCCGCTCGTCACGTTCGTGGACGTTCCCGGGTTCCTGCCCGGTACTTCCCAGGAGCTCGGCGGCATCATTCGGCACGGCGCGAAGCTCCTCTACGCCTACGCCGAGGCGACCGTGCCGAAGATGACGGTGATCCTCCGAAAGGCGTACGGAGGCGCCTACGACGTCATGTGCTCGAAGCACATCGGCGGCGACCTGAACCTCGCGTGGCCGATGGCCGAGATCGCGGTGATGGGCGCCGAGGGCGCCGTCAACATCCTGTTTCACCGGGAGATCGAGCAGGCACCGGAGGCCGAGCGTGCGAAGGTCCGGGAGCGGCTCACGCAGGAGTACCGGACCGAGTTCCTGAACCCGTATCTCGCCGCCGAGCGCGGCTACCTCGACGACGTCATCGACCCGGCCGATACCCGGGACCGACTGGTCGCCGGCCTCCGGCTGCTCCGCTCCAAGCGGGAGGAGCGGCCGCCGAAGAAGCACGGCAACATCCCGCTCTGACGCGAGCGGCGGAAGCGGGCGCATGGTCCAGATCACCGAGACAGTGCTGCGGGACGGGCATCAGTCGCTCATCGCCACCCGGATGCGGACCCGACATATGCTGCCCGCCGCGGAGCGCCTGGACGCGGTCGGCTACCGCTCCATCGAGGCTTGGGGCGGCGCGACCTTCGATGTCTGCGTCCGGTACCTGCACGAGGACCCGTGGGAACGGCTGCGGTCGCTCAAGCGGAAGATCAGGAAGACTCCAATCCAGATGCTGCTTCGGGGACAGAACCTGGTCGGCTACCGGCATTACGCCGATGACATCGTCGACCGATTCGTCCGCCGCGCCGCGACCGAAGGCGTCGACATCTTCCGGGTCTTCGATGCGCTGAACGACCCCCGGAACATGGAGCGCGCGCTGCGGGCGGTCCGGGCTGCGGGGGCGCGGGCACAGGGGACCATCTGCTACACGCAGTCGCCCGTCCACACCCTGGACGCGTTCGTGCAGCTCGGGAAGACCCTGGCCGCCCTCGGCGCCGACGAGCTCTGCATCAAGGACATGGGAGGCTTCATGCCGCCGAGCGACGCCGCCTCCCTCGTACGGGCCCTCGTGCACGAGGTTGGTCTCCCCGTCGTGGTCCACACCCACTCCTCGAGCGGCATGTCGGCGATGGCCTGTATGGCGGCGGCCGACGCCGGGGCCACGGCCGTGGACTCCGCGCTCTCCCCGTTCGCCGGCGGAACCTCGCAGCCGCCCACCGAGAGCCTGGTCGGCGCCTTCCGGGCGGGTCCCCACGACCCGCACCTCGACCTCGGGCAGCTCGCGGAACTCTCCGAGTATTTCCAGGGAGTGCTCGCCCATTACCGGCCGATGCTCGACCTGCGGTCCCTGCAGACGGACCCCGGCATTCTCGTTCACCAGGTTCCGGGCGGCATGCTGTCGAACCTGCTCTCCCAGCTCAAGGAGCAGGATCAACTGGCGCGACTCCCCGACGTGCTCGCCGAGATCCCGCGGGTGCGCGCCGACCTCGGCTACCCGCCGCTCGTTACCCCTACCAGCCAGATCGTCGGTGCACAGGCCGTCGTGAACGTCCTCGTCGGCGCCCGGTACCGTCAGGTGACCCGTGAGGTTCACGATTACGTTCGCGGCCTGTACGGTACGCCGCCGGGCCCGGTCGATCCGACGCTCCGGGCTCAGGTGCTGGCCGGCGCAGCTGCCGTTTCCGGGCGGCCCGCCGATCTCCTGTCGCCCGAGTATGACCGGATGCTGACCGAGGTACGGTCGATCATGCCCGCCGCCTCCGAAGAGGAAGCGCTCTCGTACGCCGTGTTCCCGACCGTGTACACCGCGTATCGGCGGGCCGTGGACCAGGGCGTGACCGCAGAGACGCTCGATGCTGTGGCGGCTGGATTGCTAGTGGCCCTCCGTCGGCCGACCGCGTCGGCTCCCGCCTCGGTCGGTCCCCCGGCCTGGGCCCGGGACGGCCGGACCCGCCAGTTGAACGCCGGGAGGTGGGTCCGTGAAGGTCACGCTCGTCCTGGACGGTGAGCGACGGGAGGTCGAGGTCGACCCGGCCCGAGGCGTGGTTCGTGTCGGTGACCGAGAGTGGCCGGTGGAGGTCGGCACGTCGACCGACGGCGGCCTCTCCTTCGAGATCCTTGGGGAGAAGATCGAGGTGCACGGGGACCCCGGCGTCGCCGGCTCTTCGATCACGATCAACGGCGAGGTCCACTCGGTGCGGGTCGAGTCCCGGGCCGGCTCGGTCCCCGTCCGGACCGGCCAACCCGCCGCCGGGGGACCGGCCGTGCCGCCGGCGGCCGCCGACGAAGGGCCGGGGCGGGCGGTGGTGCCTCCGATGCCGGGCAAGGTCCTGGAGGTCCGGGTGCGGGACGGCGAAGCCGTCACGACCGGTCAGGTGCTTCTGGTCATCGAAGCGATGAAGATGCGCAACGAGGTTCTCGCCCCGGTGGCGGGCACGGTATCGGCGCTCCGTGCGCGGCCGGGAGGCAACGTGACCGCTCGGGAAGTGCTACTGCGAATCCTTCCCGCCTGACGTGGACGACGACTCGCCGGAGTCCAGGCGGTCGGCCTCTTCGACGGGGTCGTACCCCGGCTCGAGATCCACCGGGTCGATCGAGGTAGGTGGCGCGCCGGGCCCCGGGGCTGCAGCCGCTGCGGTCCCGGCGGTCGCGGTCTGGGAGCCGGCGACGGCTCCTCCGGCCTCGGGAGGGGTCGTTGCTGCTGTGTCCGTCTCGGGGGCGTTGAAGGTCAGGAGGATGTAGACGAGGCCCACGGCCAGGATGACCCCGATCAGGATCGGGATGAGGTGGGTCTGATGGAGGACCACGGAGACGCCGACACCGACGACCGTGACGATCGCCAGGATGGCCAGGAGTGCGCCGAACGAGATCGGCGCGACGAAACCGCGCATCGGTCCGCGCGAAACCGGTCTCGGGAAATACTCCTTCGCCTGCCGGCGTCGTTCAACCGATCTTGGTGCTGCGGCCACAGGACGGGCAGACCGAGGTCCCGGGCGCGATGTGGGTGCCACAGAACGGGCAGAAGCCAATCTCAGCGCCGTCGACGCCGCGCGCGAGGGGAGTCGCGCCCGACGGGAGGGGCGCCGGTCCTCCGGGGGTTCCCACCGGCGCGGGCGTGCTCCCGACGCGACGGTTCATGAACGACGCCCGAAGGAGAACGATGCTGCCGATGAACCACCCCAGCAGGACGTAGAAGATCAGGGTCGCGTAGGCCGGCTCGAGCAGCAGGAGAGCGAACAGGACCAGAAACACGGCGATGTTGATCAGCGAGAATAGCACGCGGATCTGCATCGACTACGAGGGGACGGATGGCGGCGAACCTACCTGAGGCTTCGCTTTCGCCGGAGGGGCCGGCGGCCGCGCTAGGACGGGCGGCGGGAACGCGCGTAGGCGCCGCTGACGTGCCCTTTCTCGGAGGGGAACGCCACCGCCGGAAAAAGCTTCGACAGGACCTGAGAGAGGACCTCGCGCTGGATCGGATACTGGACGAGTCCATCCGCCCCTTCGGCCTGTGCGGCGCCTTCCAGGGCCCGGCCGGGTCCCCGGGTCACGAGGACGATTCGGGTCTCGGGCAGCCGCCGCCGAGCGTCGTGGAGGAGATCCTTCCACCGAGAACCGTGCAGCCCCACCGCTTCGATGAAGACGACATCCGCCCTCTGGCCGGCGTCCTCCGGAAGATCGCGGGGATCGGAAGTCTGCTCGACGATCTGGGCTCCCTCTCCCCGGAGCAGGGCGTTGAGCATCGAGAGCACGTCCGGGGTGTCGCCGAGGACAATGGCACGCACCGACGGCGGCGGCGGTGGGTTCGGGGAGGCCGGTCCGCGTGGACGCACCGGGGCCGCCATCGGCCGGGGGAACTCCTCCGCCGCCATGAAGCTTCGCCCCGCTTTCCTCGGCGGCGAAGCGGGCTCGGCGAAGGTCGGTTGACCGTCGAGCTCTCCCTCCAGTCCGGGATTGCAGGCCACCCCCGGTGGCAGAAATGCGTGCGTGGAGCCCCGTTCCTTCGGCGGAACTCTGGCCTCCCTGACAAGGGCTGCTTCCGCGGTTTCGCGGTAGGTCCCGGCAGCGGAAGCGTTCCCTGCTGGGCTGCCGAATCACGCATCAAGCTGTTTTTTTGGGAGGGGGTCTCGGCCGGATAGGGTTCAAGTACCAAGAGCTCGGTCGTGTCGCGACCATAGGTCTGAGGGATGGTCGTGCGCGACGAGCGCGCGGCGGGGGCGGTTCCGGGCCCACCCTCGATCGAGGCATGGGCCGGCGCCGTCAGGCATGCGCTGGGTCGGCTTCGATACCTGCTGACCTGTCGGTCGAGCGTGATATCGGTCGCGGTTCTCTGCGTTACACTTCTGCTGGTGAACTCCCTGCCGCCCGTGAGTTCGTGGCACGGGGACGAACAGTCCGGCCTCCAGGCATTCACCTCCCCGCTCAACGCCACTACGCCGACAGACTATCCGTACGTCATCGAGCCCTGGTGGTATCCGGAGCCCTCGAACCTGAGCAATGGCCATGCCTTCGAGCTTCCCAGGCTTGTGGCGCTAGGCTCCGGCTTTGCGCTCCTGAACCTCTCCTATTCCAGCGGTCAGACGACGCTCTGGTTCACGATCGGCTCCTACAGCGCCTCGATCGCGGTGGCGATCTACGCGAAGCAGGCCTGTCTCTCCGGGTCGAAGAGCGGCGGCAACTGCGTCGTGACACCGACCGTCCCCATCCAGTGGTCGGCACCGACCGCCATCGCCACCATATCGGGTACCGTGGGCGCCGATGCACTGGTGACCTTGGGCACGGAGGCCGTGGTAGCCGCCACAGAGGGGACCTCCACCACGCTGCTCTACTTCGATGCCAACCCGCAGACCCAAACCTGGAGTTCCGCCGTAGGTATCCCGGGCACCGGCGGGTTTCCGTCTCTGGCGCTCGACCCGGAGTATCTGTTCGCCGCCGACTTCTCCGGAAGCACGATCTGGGGAACGACCTACGCCTTAGGCGCAGACCGGGCGGTGGCCAACTACACGCTCACGGCGCCGAACCCGGTCCAGAACCTGTCGGTGGCGCTGGTGCCGGCGTCCATCGGATACACGACCACGGTCGTGGTGAGCACGACCAGCACCGACAGGATCCTCTACAACCAGCTGGCCCAGGGCGGCTCGTCGTTTTCCCCGTCGTGGAAGACAGTCGCGAGCTACGCCCCCACGACCTCCTCGTCCGTGTTCACGTCGATCGGCGGAACGTACCTTACGTCTCCCGGAGGCATCGCCGGCCAGATTGCAACTGTCGCTGCCGGGAACGCGCTCCTGGTGCTCTACACGACGACGACCGGGGGCCGGATCGCAGCTGAAACGACGGAATCGAGTGATGGAGGAGCGAACTGGACCGGGCCGTTCCTGTCGAGCCCGCCGGTCGGGTCGGTGCAGGACCCATCGTTGACCGAGGGGGCCGACCAGCTGACCTATGCTACCTGGCGCGTCGACAATGGCACCTGGGGCATCGACCAGGCGGTCTACCTGCCGGACGGCGCGCCAGCCTCCGATCCCGCGGAGCTCCCGGGGTCGGGGGTCGGCAGCAGTGCCGCCATCGGCGCTCCCTCGATCGCCGTCGATCCGTTCGAGCGGCCGCTGTTCGTGTGGCCGGCCGTCGGCGTGTCCGGATCCTACCAGCTGGACTATGCGGGCGGGTACCCTAACGCGACGATCGCGGTCGACCTCCTGAACGACAGCCTCTACGACCCGATCACCTTCTATGATGGCGGCAGCGGAGGGTCGGGAGGCGGGTCCGGGACCGGCTCAGGCGGGGACATCACCGATACCGTGGAACGTGGCATCGCTGCCCTGGAAGCGAACGTCACCTCCGGCGCGACCGAGGTAGCCGCCAACACGTCCTCCGGGAAGCGCTGTGCGGCTCTCAACCTGACCGTGGACACGCTCTACGCCTGGGTTACCCATGTCGTCCTGGGCTCGGGCGGGTCCAGCGACTGCTCGGCAACCACGACCGCGTCGAAGTCGCCGCTCGTCAACGAGACCGGCTCGTTCGTCCCCAACATCTATCTTGCCAACTACGCCGACATCGCCCTGGAGTCCGAGGGCTATGTCGTCGGGACGCCGCCGCTGAGCGTCCTGGCACCGGCGGCCACCAGCGGGAGCGGCCTCACGGCCCCGCAGACGAGCACCGGGAACGCCGTGCAGAGCGGGAAGACCTGGACCACGCTCAACGTGACGTCGGTTCCGTGGAGCCCGACGGCCATCGAGCTCGAGCCGGGCGTGTTCGCGAGCTTCGGCAGCACCACCCAGCAGAAGGACACGCCGAACAATTGCTGCGAGGTCACTCCTCCGCCGGGAGACCTGTGCTCTCCGTCGGACGAGCCGACGGAGACGACCGTGATCTCGGACTCGCCGGACCAGTACTCCCTCACCGTGACGATCCTGTCGGGAAACGACCCCTCTCGGACGTTCTCCTCAACTACCGCAACTCCGACGGTCTTTCTGTCCAATCTGTCGGCCTACTCGACGGTCGAGTGGCGCGGGACCTATCAGGCGAACTACTCGGCCACGGAGCAGGTGACCCGGGGTCCGAGCGATTGCAGCGGCACCGTGACGACGCATCCGACCCCGGCCTCGCTCGGTCTCCCCAGCCAGTTGACGGTGGCGAACCTCACGGGGAACGGGACCACCCAGCTCGGTATCCTTCCTGGGAGTCCCTTCGTCTACGCCCCGTTCACCAGCCATACGCAGGCGAGTGCGACGCTGAGCCTGAACTGGAACAACTCGATGCAGGCCACGGTCAGCGGGTCGCTCGTCTACACGAGCAATCTGACGACCGCGGCCTCGGTGTCGAACTCGACCTACCAGATCAAGGAGAGTTTCTCGCTCGGGAGCCAGCGGGTCAACTCGAACTTCACGCTCTCGCTGGCGGCCCAGAGCCGGACCGGCGGATGGACGGCCGGGCAGGCGCCCGCGGTGTCCGATGGCGAGAGCCTCGCCTACCCGGATCAGGTCGCCCCGGCGAGCTGCAGCTTCGAGCTGACGGCGCCGTGGTTCAACGTCTCGTTCGGTCATGTCTTCGACATCACCGACAGCTCGGCCGTGATCCAGTGGAACGCCAGCGCGAGCGGGGAAGGCGAGCTGCGCTACTTCAGCTATGATGCCGGCGTGAACGAGACGATCCTGGGCATCCCCGGGGTCTACAACGCCTCCAACAGCCCGAGCACCGCCTACGTCTACACGGTCCAGCTGCACGACCTTCTGCCGTGGGCCCAGTACAACGTCTCGTACGGGCTGTATGCCGACCGGGGGTGCCTGGGCGAGTCGCTGATGCAGTATGCTCCCGGCGGCTTCGCCACGCCTCCGGCCCTCGGCCTGACCGAGACGGACCTGCCGTACGATTCGATCACGGGCGAGGGCGGTGGTGCGCAGTTCTCCTGGAACGTTCCGTCCTACTTCCTCGGGCTCCACCCGACGCTCGTCAGCGGTGGACTCGCATATTCGTACTCCGGCGGTGCAGCCGTTGCGCCGCTCAATCAGAGCGAGTTCTACTCGCCCGGAGGGCTATCCCCGGAGAACCAAGCAATCAACCTCACTTTACCGGAGGTGAACGTCAGCTACAGCGCCACCTTGTGGCTGAACTACAGCTACAAGAATCCCGCCGGATCGGGGACGACCAGCGTTGCGGCAGAGAGTCCCACCATCTCGTTCGTCTACCAGCTCGATAGCTCCGGCGACGGTCTCACGAACCTCGAGAAGTCGAACGGCTGGGTCGTGGCGCTACCGAGCACCCAGACGTTCGAAGGGATCCCGCTATCGACCTCCACCAGCCTCGTTACCGCCGATCCGTACGCCTGGGCGACCAACGGCCTCGTCAACGATTACGTGGAGAAGGAGTACGACTTGAACGCCCACACGCTCGACACCGCCGACAGCGGGATGCTCGACACCTGGAACCTGACCTTCAGCCTCGGCTCCAGCGACAGCTGCCCGGCCGACTTCAGCTGCTTCACCGACACCGCCGCCAATCCGTTCAATGAGAGCCAGTACCCGGGCGAGTCGCCGACCGGAGGTCCGGTCCACACCAACACGTCCGCGCCCCGGTATCTGCTGGACGACAGCGTTCCGTACGACGCGACGGTCCTCTGGGAGGGGAACACGCTCGCATACCTCCAGGAACTCATCCAAACCGAGACCTGGGGGGAGAGCTTCCGAGGGTTCATCGGCTCCTATGACGGGAGCTACACGCTGACCGTCTGGGGGAAGCTCTCCTGGGGTGCCGACCCGCTGGTCTCCTCGTCGATCCATGACGGCATCGCGGACGGTACGAGAGTCGACCCGGCGAGCGCGGTCGACATCGAGATCAGCGACCTGAACGCGACCTGCTCGGGACTGAGTTCGGGCACCGGCTGGGCGGTCAAGTTCACGCCGCGGAACGGGAGCGCGACCTCGGGCGGGGCGGAGTTCTCGAACTATTCGCAGCCGGCGATCAGTTGCGGGAGCAGCTCCTCGGAGAAAGTGGCCAACTACAACGTTGCCCTTCCGATCAGCCAGCTCTACGCGACGCAGACGATCCAGATCTCGGTCATCGCCAACGAGAGCAAGAAGCTGACTCCGCTGGCGTTCAACGGCACCGCCAACGAAAAGAACCTGACCTTCAACCTGTTCGGGAAGGCGGCCAGCTACTCGTTCACCGGCTCCGGCTCTACGCACGCCACGCTCAGCTTCACCATCGCCACGGTCGCCATCGGCGGGAAGGCGCCGACGTACCTGTGGCTGCCCGACGGGAACGGCACGGTCAATGGGCTGCCGAATGGCCTGGAACGCTACACCGGGGAGCAGTCGTTCGACCTGGTGGTCGTGAACGCCTCCAGTTCCATCTCTATCACGGGCGTGCCGGACTTCTGGTCGAGCAGTTCGACGTATGGCATCGCCCTCGATCCCGGCCTCAACAACTTCCTGATCCCTCGGGAGGAGTTCCTGAACACAAGCTTTGGCCGGGGCGTGCTGGAGAACTCGACCGAGCCCTACACGAACACCACGGCCAGCCCCCCGTTGATCATCAGCGGGGGGGACGAGAACCTGATCTCGAGCTTCGGAGCCTCGACGCTGCTCGGGAAGCTGAGCTGCTACTGGCAGAACCGGGCCGTCAGCTCCGGCACGAAGACGATCACGGGCTGCGAGGAGTCCGGGACGGCGGCGAAGACGGAGGGAGCGATCTCGACTCTAGCGGTCGACAGTTTGACGCCTCCGGCCAACAACACGGGGGGAGTGCCGGGAAGCCCGTATCTGGAGACCCCGGGAGAGGCGGGGGCAGCAGTCCAGGCCATCGTTACTGTGAATGTGACCTCAACGAATGAACTCCAGTTGCTGTTGGCCGGCCTGCTGGACAACGTAACTGGTGGTGTGAACGGGACATTCGAGTCGATTACCGGCGAGGTACCGTTCATGGGCCTCCTAGCCCCGGTGCTCGGGGCTCTTGGGAATGCGACAGTGGTGACCGATGGGCTGTACGGGGCTCCCACCGGGACGACGCCCTCTTCGACCACGGCCGGCGCGCCAATCCTGGGATGGTTCTGGAACAGCCCAATCGGCGTTGTCTACGACAATGCCCTCCACTTTCTCGTATCTGTAGTCGAACTTTCCTGGACACTCGAGTTCGGCGCATGGGTCTATCTAGCTCATCTGACGCGGGAAGGTTTGGCCCTAGACGGGTTTGTTCTGTCGCGAGCCGCCACGGTACTTGCGGTGGCGGGGCGGGCCCTCGTGAACATGACAGTCGCTCTACTCAACGTCGTTGGCTCGGCCATTCTCACCGTTTTGTCCCCCGTTCTGGCGCCTTTGGTGAAGCTTGACGTGACTTATGCTGAAAACCTCGCTAACGTTACGGTTGCGGCTGAAGAGACCTTCTCCGGCGGTACCATCTCCGAGTCAGCGGGGAGGAGCTTCTGGGCCGCTTTCGGCGGCTCAGTCTTTTACATGGCACTTTCACTTGGCATCGCTGTCGATGTAGTGGTCGCGATCGTAACCGGGCTATCGCTGGGCGGTGGGTTCCTGGTGGGTGCCGCGTTGTCTGTTGCGTTTACCGCCGCGATAGAAGCAGACAGAAGTCAGGAATCAAGTACTTCAAGCAAGTTAGGCGGCCATCAAACCTTGAACGGGGGCCTTGCCTTCTATGTCGAAAACTTTACCAACACAACGGGGCACAAACCTCAGGGGGCAAATCAGTCGTTCTGGAACACGATTGGAAGTGCATTTCTGTGGGCGGCAACCTTGTTCTCCTTCCAGATTTCGACAGGTCTCCTAGCTTACGCCTTCATCCTCGACGAGGACGTGGCGTGGCAGACCGCAGCTTTCGTGCTTGGGGCTGTCAGTATCATGCTGAGCCTGGCAGCGCTTGTGTTGAAGAACACGGCCTACGAGTACGCGTCAGTCGTCAGGGACACCGCGGTCGCCATAGCTGGCGCAGGGGTAGCGTTGGATATCCGTAGCGTTATCAAAGACTTCACTAGCCCGACCAAGAATTCATACATTGAAGACCTCGACCTCACGGTTCTTGGTCTGGATTCCGCGGCTTTCGCCGTTTCTCTGTTCGTGGCATGACAGCGGTGAGTGTTGACGCCCGCAGCCACCCTCCCTCCAGATTTGACTTGACGTCGGTCGCGGAGCAGGTTTACCGGCGGCATCGGCTGTTTCGCTACGCCCTTTGCGTCGTCGTGGTGCTGATGGCAGCGGTCATCATACAGACTGTGCTCAGCCAAACGGTACCGGACCGTGGGCAGTCTCTATTCTGGATCTCGATTGCCACGGTGCTGTTCTTAGGCGCGATTCTTGGCTTTGCCGTCTGGGCGATCGTCTTCCTGACGTCTCGAGGAGCCGAGACCGTAGAGATCGGGCCGGACTCGCTCCGTCTTGGCTACAGATCCGGCGCTACCATTACCTTCCACTGGTCAGGGCCAGCCCCGAGAATTCGCCTCCAAACCTTCACACCCCGTGGAGCGGGCTTCGCAGACTTAGCTCTCCCCGGTACGTACTCTCTCTGGGGTCCGTGGTACAAGTACAACCGCATCAACCAGCAAGTTACAGACAGCATAGTCGAGGCAGCAGTGGCTCATGGTCTTCGAGTGGTCCGGCACACATCGCAGAATAGTGACGGGGTCACCTCCAAAATCCTCATCACCGGGGCTTCGTAGAGTGCCCCCGCAGGCATCCCCCCTCCATCCGTCGGCGGCTCCTTGCCGTATTTTCGATGGGTCTATGCGCTTCCGGGCCGGACGCATCATCTTTTTGGAAACCCAACCATGACCGCCGCGTCAGCCGCACGGTCCTGGGTCAAGGCGACACCCCTCGAGAGTGGAGCGCTAGCTGGGCACTTGATAGGGCCGGAAATGGGCAACGGGGGCTTCTGCTGGCCAGCGCTCAGTGCACGGACGGGACACCCTCAAACCACAGTTCTTCAGGCGCACTCCCGTGTCTAGTTCCGTGTTGCTCCCGTCGCCCACGGAGGGATCCTTTCGGACCGCCCCACGGCATAAACGTGACCCGCCCGTATATCAACCCCGAATAGATTTAGCTTACTAATCCGTGATCACAAGGGCCCACGTCCAGAGCATTTCCACTTTCGCCCTCCCGGACCTGGTCTGGTCGGGTTGGTGGGGTCAAACCTTTCCTGTCAGTATGGAGAATCTGCAAGACCTTCTGCTCGGTCAGCAGTCGACCACAATCGGTGAACTGAACCTCGTTCCAGAAACGAACCCCGCCCTGTCCCGGGAGAATTATCGCGAAAAATTCTGGAGCGTTTTTGTCCCCTCGTTCGAGGGGCGAAACATCAACGGTTCTCCGCACCACTTTCCATATCGGGTGGTCGTCGCCAAGCAACTCATTACGCCATCGGAACCGGCAACAGTCCGCTACTATCGCGCTACGTCGAGGGCGAGAATTTACCCTTATGGAGCGGGCTCGGTAAACTTCGGCGAGTACATCGCATTTGAGCGTCCAACCAACGCCTCCGACTTAGTGGACTACCTCTGTCGGGCGCTCGTCCAGGGGGGTCGGAACCGGTGGCGGGCTGGGCTCGCGAACGATCTCAAGTCGCAAGTGATCGAGGCGTTCTGCCCCCACTCCGCAAGCCTCCCTAAGCCGCAAGTAGACTACTCAATCGTACATGTCGAGTCCCAGGATACCATGGATCCGGAGAAGGCATGGAATGAACTGAAACACTTGGTCTCGCTCAGCAACAAAGATCAAAAACTGGCCGTGTTGCGACCAGCGGACTACCCAAACTTCGGTAGCGGTGACGATATGATCCTGGTCGGCCCTCATGCGACACTAATCTGGCAAAAGGGAGAATGGACCCCTGAGCACAAGAACGGAAGGCGCTGCCTTCGAAACAGGCTCTGGGCTCTCTGTGAGCTCGCTAGCGCACAAGCGGTCGTGTTCTGGTCCTTTTGCGACATTGTCCGAAGCGAAATTACCACCCGAAGAGCACGTCTCAGCCATCCGCTCGCCCGTTTGCGTGAAACGTTTCGTCCGGTTCTTCCTGTCGGGACCATCGTACGGCTCAAGCTGGTGTTGACGCTTCAAGACGCCCTCAACCCTGGTAGGGGCGACGATGTGGCGCGGTGGTCGAAGTGGTACGCCGCAATCTCGAGCAAGGTGTTCCCGGGTCGCCTCACCGCGTTGGCCTCCCTCGATTCACTGAACGACTTGGAAGTAGAGGGCATCAAACGTACCGCCGAAGCGTTCGACGCAGTGGCCGAGCGAGTCGAGGGAGTGATTTCTGCGGTTGGAAGAGGAAACGCGTGAACCCTCCGCCGATGAAACCCCCGGAGAGCTTCGGCCCATGCCCGACGCTGCTCGGGAAGCTCAGCTGCTACTGGCAGAACCGGGCCGTCAGCTCCGGGTCGAAGACAATCACCGGAAGTGAGGAGGCCGGGACGGCGGCGAAGACGGAGGGAGCGATCTCGGTGCTCGCGGTGGACAGCTCGACACCCCCCGCAAACAATACCGGGGGGGTCCCGGGCAATCCCTCTCTCGAGACCGCTAGCGAGGCCGGAGCGGCGGTTCAGGCCATCGTCACCGTGAACGTGACGACGACGAACGAGCTTCAGCTGCTGCTGGCGGGACTCCTCGATAACGAGACTGGCGGCGTGAACGGGACTTTCGAGTCGATCACGGCCGAGGTCCCGTTCATGGGCTTCCTGGCCCCGGTGCTTGGAGCACTCGGCAATGCGACCCTGGTGACCGATGGGCTCTACGGGACTCCCACCAGCACGACGCCATCGTCGACCCCGGCCAGCTCGTCGGTCTGGGGATGGCTGTGGGACTCGGCGGCTGCCGCGGTCCTGACGCTCGCGCGAGGGATAGTGACCTTAGTCGAGATTGCTTGGACATCGGAGTTGGCCGCCTGGATTTACCTGGCGCACTTGACGAGGGAAGCTCTCGCACTCGATGGCTACGTACTCTCCCGGAGCGCGAACGCCCTAGCACAGGCCGGGTCGGAACTCGTATCCGCAGCGAAGTCGGCCCTGGATTTCATCATTGAAGTAGCGGACTCACTGCTTGAAACCGTCTTGGGTCCGGTCCTTCAAGCTCGCACGGGGTACGCCCAGAACACGCAATCAGCCCTTTCGCTTGCGCTCAACTCAACCAGCTCGACAACCGGGAACATCAGCGAAGCAGGCGCTGGCGCAGTCTGGAATGCATTTGCCGGGGCGCTCTTGGCGCTCGGTCTAGTCGCGGGATTCGCTCTTGAGGTTACCTTCGTGGCAATGGAGGCGGTCCCTATCGGACCAACGGTCATCATTGGTCTGGTTGTCGGGATCCTGCTGATGACGTTACTCAGCGGTATCTTTCCACAGGTCACTGACTTCATAGATTCTGGCCTCGTTTATCTCGTGGAGGGCTCGGTCAATGCTTCGGCCCCTCAGTCATCCAATCAAGGCTGGTGGAGGACGCTTGCCGACGCCGTAGGGTGGTTCGACACGGGCCTCTCAACCAACACTGCGGCGCAATCGCTTCGGGTCGCAGTCAGCAAGGACGCCGGGGGAAAGTTAACTAACACGGCAGTCGCTTTCGCGCTGGCCGTGATCGGAGCGGGCCTGGAGTTCTCGACCAGAGCCATACCGGCTTATGCGAAGGATCTCGCCATTGCCGGCCTTGTCGCATCGACGTTCAGCATTGTGGCAGATGGATTTTCGCTCTATTATGATGCCGCGGAAGGCCCCGCAGTCAAGGACGTTGATTACAGCACCCTCGCCCTCGATGGCGCAAACTGGGGCCTGGCCCTGAGTGTGCTAGCATGAATACCGTCGACTCCCGAGTCTGGAATCTCACTGTTGAACATTCCCGTCTAGCCAAGAACGCCCGGGGCCCTAGAACGGCACTAGCGCTTACGGCCTTGATGGTGGCGGGCTTCGCCGTTGCCGCGCTTTACGCGTACCTCATCTCGGGCAAATCCGCCGAACTGGGCGCTGTCACGTTCACCGCCCTCGGGCTGATTCTCTGCCCGTTCCTGCTCGGCCTTCTCCTCACGAGCGACTGGGCAGGGGCGATATCGGTATCCGTAAGCGAAGCCGAACTGACCTTTCGGTTGGCTGGCGATCGAATTTACCGGCTTCCATGGGACGACGCCAGCTTTCGACTGACCATTATCGATTATCATGAGAGGGCAGACCGGACACCGGATCTTCCGTTGGTCATCATACGATATCCGAGGGCAAACCAAACGTCGGTTCCCGTCGAGGTGCTTGAAGCAATTCTTGGTGCCGCCCGCTCCAAGGGGCTCATCGTGTCCGCGACAGTCATTAACGCAAAGCCGGGCTACGTAACCCGAAAAATCGAGCTACGGGCGGCGCCGTCGTCGCCGCGAACGGTTCCGTAGGCTTCCAGCAGTCACGGACCGGAACGCGCTTCTCCGCCAGCGGCCCGACCGTGCGGCGCGGTTCTAC
>JASHOK010000053.1 GCA_030041175.1 Thermoplasmata archaeon
GCCGAGCCATTCCCCAACTGACTGGAGTCAGCTACACTGAATACATCGGACAAGCGTCCAGAACGCGTGTGATCGGCGTCATCGGTCCCGGTCCGCTTCCCTCCCCGGAGGGAGGGCCTGGCGGGCGGCAACCCTCGCCCTTCCCCGAGAAGGCCCCGGCCTCCGCGGGTGCATAGCGTACGCCCACGGTTCGTTGAACCGTTGACGTGCGGGCCGCGGAGGAGAGGCGTGCTATTTAGGCATTACCAGCGACGCCGGTCCGGGTAACCCGCGCGCCCTCCAGGCCAGCGCCGCTCCGCCGCCGATGGCGACGGACCCACCGAGCACTAGCGCCAGTTCTACGGACAGCGGCGGAAACGGCGGAATGCAGGGGCCTGCCGTGCAGACTTGCAGTTCCACCAGACCGGCGAGCGGCAGGAGGATGGCTGTCGTCACGATGGACGCCCCATAGACCAAGAGCACCGCGGCGCGCTCTGTGGAGCGGGATTTCGTAGACGCGGCCCGGCGGCTGGGGCCGCCGAGGAGACTCTCATCGCCGGGAAGGATGTGGAAAGGGAACAATAGACCCCGTGCAACGACCACGGCGCCGCCGAGTTCCATGAGCGCGATCAGAAGGGTAATCGACCCGCTTTCGACGGCCGTGCTCGGGCCGGCAAGCTCGTCATCGAACCCGGCCCATGCAAGGATCGCCACGACGATGAGGACCCCAACGACGATCGACCCGACGGCCACGGTGACGGGTTCGGGTCGCGTCTCGCGACCCCGCTCCGTCTCCGACGGTCTTGACAGGGACGCTTCAGCGGCCGCTGCGGCGGAGCCAGCCATGGGCGCCTAGGAGAGGATCGGCGCGTGATACGTGCCATTGACCCATGCCGTCACTTCCGGCAAGATCAGCGGAGACGCGCCCAGGAGCTCGAATTCAAAGACCCCGCCGCCGGAGGAACCGAAGGTCGCGGTCGTGTTGGCGTAATTGATCGAGCCGACCGACCCTCCGACCATGTTCGCGTAAATGATCACTTTGCCCGACGGGTCCGTGACGATCAGGATGTACTCCGCGACGGTGCCGGAGTAGTGCGACGTGAATTTCACGTCGACCGAGGCACGGTCCGGGAAGGTGTGGTTCGTGAAGACGGCACGCTGGCAATCGCACGCGCCGGAGGCGAGGCTGAAGCTGAAGGGAGTGGGACCCACCGGCACCGCGACCAGGGCGTAGACGGCGAGCACCGCGACGACGGCGATGCCGACCGCCACCCAGAATCGGGTCGAGAGCAGCAGCCCCATCCACCGATGGGGAGGGCGGGGGGTGGGCGGAGTCGACATGCTCCGAGGCTCCGCCCATTACAGGGGAGCCGCCCCACTTGAGAGTGTCGTCGAGCGAGGCCTACGCGGAGAACGACTTTCCGCAGGAACAGGTGTGGGTCGCGTTCGGGTTGTAGATCTTGAATCCCGACGCCTCGAGGCCCAGGAGATAGTCGACCTTCACGCCGTTGAGGAGCGGTGCGGAGGCGTGGTCCACGACGACCTTGAGGCCGCCGTCCTGGAATGCCACTTCATCGCCGGACTCCTGGCGGTCGAAGGTCATGCCGTAGGTGAGGCCCGAGCAGCCTCCGCCTTGGACGAACAGACGCAAGGCGCTCCCGCTCTTGCCCTGCTTCTCCATGATCTTGAGGACCTCCGTCTTCGCCGAGAGAGTGACCTCGACCTCGACCATTTGGGCACCTCGCGGTGATGGAACTCCTGCGGAGAACCTTAAGGATTTCCGCACCCGGGAACTATCGGATAGAAAGGGACCGGGGGCTCGCGCCCCCGGGAACCGGTTAGCTCGGGGCTCTTTCGGACCCCTACGACCAGCTGATCGATACGGTCTGGGCCGAGGTCACGACCTCGACCGCTCCGAGGGCGGGCGAGGGGGTGTAGGACGACGGGCTCGTCACGGCGAAGGCGTAGAGCCCAGAGGGGTCCCAGAAGGTGATCTTCGTACCGGTCGTCGTTTCCTCGATCCCATTGAGCGTCACGTTCCACTGGGTCCCGGACGGGAGCCCGGTCTCGGTGAAGGTGACCTTATAGATCGAGTACGGCAACAGCGGCGCGTGGTCGCCACCCACCACGATGTTGCCCCCGTTGTTGTACGGGAGGACGCCGTAGGGGTCGCTCTGAGTCCCGTAGTTCGACCAGTAGTTGCCGCCCTCGTAGCTGAGACCGAGGATGTTTCCGGAAAGGTCGAACCCGTTCACGACGCGGATGTCCGTCGCGGGCTGGATCGGAACGTTCCACTTGTCGGTCCAGAGTTCGACTACGTAGTAGAAGTCGTACGGGTTGTACGGTGGCGTGAACACCGTGTTCGGGGTGTCGAACACGTTGTTGTAGATGTGATCCCCGGACTCGTAGATGTACGCCGACACGGCCGCCCCGTAGTTCAGTATGTAGCCGGGGTCGGGCGCGATCGGCAGCGCCTCGGTCAGCACGTTACCCCAGATCGTGTTGTAGGTTCCCCCGAACAGGATCATTCCGACGCTCGAGTCCTGGAACCCATTCCCTCCGATCAGGTCGTGGCTCGAGTTCCAGAGGATGAGGTCGGCCCCGCCGTAAACGCCGTAGGAGATCCATCCTCCGATTGCCGGTGTATCAATGATCGACACGTGGTGGGCGTTGTAGAGCGCGTAGCCGAGCTCGTTGTCGAGCGGCAGGACGGCGGAGTAGTACTGCTCACTGGCGAGGGTGAACGGAACCTCGAACGGAGACTCGTCGTAGACAGTCACGTAGTCCGTCGTGCCGGCGAGCAGCAGCCCGGGGAAAACCGGGAACATGTAGTCATTGTACTGCCCGAAGAGGGGATTGAGCGACACCCAAGGCCCGTTGAACAGGACGTATGGGTTCGAGACCGTCCCCGCCCCGCCCGGATACGAAATCGCCGCGAGCTCCGCATTCGTATGCGCCCAAAGCGGCGTATAGAGCCCGAGCGACGGATCCGACGCTAACGTCAACGTGTACGGCCGGGAGCCGACGTTGTTCAACGTTACCGGCTGATAATTGCTCAGCAGGATCTCGAACGAGTAGCTGCCCGGTGCGAGCTCGTACGTGGCCACGCCCGAGACCGGAACCGGGGCCCAATCCGCCACATTCGGATCGAAGGTGCATCCGAGCGACGCGAAGACGAACGCGTTTGCCGGGTTGATGTTCAGCGTGACGGTCCGCTCGCCGAAGCCCGCCGCGCCCTGCACCCCCCACAGCGCTTGCTGGACGCCGGGACCGGAGTCGAAGTGCACGGTTGGGTTGGGCCCTCCCGAAGCCCACTCCCCAATGCCCTCGATGGTCTCTCCGGTTTCTCCGCCGAAGTTCCAGGCGGCCGGCACGGGGTAGTAGACCGCCGAGCCGTTGTGCTGGATGTAGAGATTCATCGTCCCGGAGGCGTTCAGCGCCGTCGTCGTGGAACCGCCTCCGTCCCCGCCGAGGATCAGCTCAACGTCGTTCGGGATGTACCCGGTATCCCCGAGGGCTTCCCCGTTGATCTGGTACGTGGGAGCCGTCGCATGGGCCACGGTCGAGTTGAACTCGACCATGTCGAACGAGCCGGCCGAGGTGCCGGCCGAGCTCGTGACGGAGTAGTTGAAGTAGACCGCCGGATGGTTGTTGACAACCGTCAGGTTCGAGAAGAAGGCGATGGTGAACGGTTCCGGGGCATAGATGCTGGGACCGAAGGGATCGAAGTATCCGAATCCAGCCGCCAGGTAGCCGTTGCCTCCGAGGATCTCCCCGTAGGGAACGTTGAACGCCGAGCTCGTGAAGTTGACGATAGCATCGGCCAGATGGAGCGTGTGGTCGGACTGGTAATAATAGATCACGTTCTGCGTCCAGAACTGGTAACTGGAGTTCTGTTGGAGCGTGACGCCGACGGCGACCGAGTTCATCTGGGCGGTGAACTCATCGGGGCCGTAGCTGTCCAAGTAGAGCAGGTTCAGGTTCGTGAGATTGAGGACACCCTCGACGCTCGGGGTGTAGGTGATCGAGGCGACGTTGACCCCATGCCGCTCGGAGATTCCGTAGTCGGCGATGCCCGTCGGCTCGGGAGCCAGCGACGAGCCGGGCGTGATCTGGCCATTTTGTACCGTCACGCCGGGGTCCGCGGACGGCAGCAACTGCTCTTGGGAGGGAACGTGGTCGGCGTCCAGAGCGGTCCTGAGTCGCTCGACCGCTGCCTGTCCCGGGGAGACGGAGCCCGACGACGAGGCTGCTCCGGAAACGGGCTGACTCGCCGTTGCAGTCGCCGAGACGGCCGCCGGAGTGACCGAGTGTGATAGGGCGGTCCCACCCAGCGCTGAAGTCGTCGGCACCAACATCAACGCTGCAGCCGCTACAACCAAGACCAATCCAAGGCGCATCGCGCTAGACATAGCGCGACCCCCATGCCGTATAACTAAAAAAGTGTCGCTTCGGCAACTGCCGCGTGCCCGACGCCGGCGGCGGAGGCAGGACCGGAGACCACGCACGGAAAGGTCGCGGGCGAGCCTGTCCGAGGACTTATCTGACTCGCGACGCATGGACCATCTCCATGTGCCGGTTGCTCGGGGTCCTGTCCCCCGTAGAGGTCTCGGCGAGGCCATGGCTGCTCGATTCCGAACGGTCGCTCTTCGCTCAGTCCAACGTGAGCCGAGAGACCGCCCAGAGAGACGGCTGGGGGATCGGCTGGTTTGACGGCGACGATCGGATCCACGTCCAGAAAGGCGTCCGAGGCGCCTTCGAGGCAGCGGAGAAAGAGCACTTCCGGCTGGTGGCAGGCTCCGCCCGGAGCCGGAACCTCATCGGGCACCTCCGCCACGCGAGCAACCCGATGAATCTGCCGCGGGAGAAGCTCCTCGCCCTGGTGAATTCCCAACCGTTCGACGACGGTCGGGTCCTGTTCGCGCACAACGGCGCCATCCCGCTCCCGACCGAAACTCGTCCGCTGCTGGGGAAGCTCGGCACCCGTGTTCAGGGCGTCAACGACAGCGAGGTCCTGTTCTGGCTGTTGGTCAAGCGGTTCAACGAGTCCGGAGATCCCCTGAAGGCATACGCTGCGGCCCGGCTGGACCTCCAGAGCGTCTGGGCCGACCATGGCCGACCCTCGGGAGGACCCTGGAGCGGCCTGAACGTCCTCTTTTCACCGCTGCCGGACGAGCTCTGGGCGTTCTGCTGCTACGAAGGAGATCACGGCCACAACCTGTGCGACGAGGGCCAGCCGTACTACCAGATGTCCTACCAGGAAACGCCGGCCGGCCTCGTGGTCGGCAGCGAACCGTTCGATGCGCACCGCGAACGGTGGACTCCGCTGCTGAACGGAGAGTTCCTCCATGGCCGGATTCACGATGGGAAGGTCGTCGTCGCGAAGGGTCGGCTGCCCGTACTGGCGCCGCTTCTCTCCCACTAGTTCGGTGTCGGTCCCTCGCCGTCGGTAGGGCCCGACGGCGGCGGGGAAGCGGGCAGCGGCTTAGGCGTCGCGGCATGGCCCCGGACGAGGGCAACCTCCAGGACGGAGGCAAAGTCCTCGTCCGCGTGGCCCTGGGCGATCGCTTCGTCGTAGAGCTTACGGACCTCCCGGGTCATCTTGAGTACGCGACCCTCCCGGCTTGCGGCTCGCTCGATGAGTCGAAGGTCCTTTCGCGCCAAGGCCGTCGTGAACTGCGCCGGGTACTGCCGCGCGAGGAACGACGGACCCTTGCTTTCCAGCATCCCCGACCGGCCACCGCCGGCCTGGAGCACGTCGAGGATCTGGGCCCGGTCGAGGTGGAATGCGTCGGCCAGCGTCAGCGCCTCCGTCGAGAGCGCGGTGATCCCGACGGTGAGCAGGTTGTTGACAAGTTTGGACGACGTGCCGGCGCCGACGGGCCCCATGTGGTCGACCCGGCGTCCCAGTCGCTCCAGCAGCGGGCGGGCGCGGCTGACGTCCGCCGCCTCGCCGCCGATGAACAGACCGAGTTCGCCGCGCGTGGCCGCATCGACACTCCCCCCGACCGGCGCGTCGAGGTAGTGCACCCCGCGCTCCCTAAGCTTCGCCGCGTTGGCACGGCTCTCCTCCGGGTCGATGGTGCTGAGATCCACGACCAGGGCGCCTTCCGAGGCCGCGCGGGCGAATCCGCCCCGACCGAAGAGCACCGTGCGAACCGCCTTCTCGTCGGTGAGCATCAGGAACGTGACCCCCTTTCCAATCGACTTGGCCAGGTCTCGGGGGGACGCTACCCAGCGCCCTCCGGCGGGGACCAGCGACTCCGCTTTGGACTGCGTCCGGTTGTACACCACTACCGGGATACCGGACTGCAAGAGCCGTCGGGCTAGCGGGAGGCCCATGCGACCCAAACCGGCAAACCCCACGGCAGGGACGGGTTCGGCAGAGGACGTCGGCGCGTTGGAAAGTGCCGTCATGGCGTCGCGAGCCCGCGAAGACCTATGAACCCGGCCATTCGACTTGCACGACGCCGGGCACGGGTCTATATTCCCGGGGGACTCGTACGCCGGGAGAGGTCGAGCGATGCTCCGCGGCGTACAAGTGATGGACCTGAAGCGCAACGTGGACGACCGCGGGTCGTTCACGGAGATCCTGCGAGAGGATTGGAAGGAGTTCCTCTCGAACGAGCGACCCGCCCAGGCAAACTTCTCCGTCTCGTATCCCGGGATGATCCGGGCCTGGCATCGACATGCGGCAGGGCAGTACGACATCTTCGTCGTCCTGCGAGGGTCGCTGAAGATCTGCGTCTACAATGACCTCGAGCCGGAGAATCCCGGTGAGCTCGACGAGATCGTCGTCAGCGGCGATCGGCTGCAGGCCGCGATCGTCCGCGGATACTACTGGCACGGGACGAAGTGTGTGAGCCCCATTCCTTCCGAGACCGTGTACTTCGTCACCCGGCTCTACGACCGGGAGAAGCCCGATGAGCTTCGGCGCCCGTGGAACGATCCAGCCATCCTCCCTCGGTCGATCAACGGTCGAACGGACGACCCCCGCGTCGGAAGGACCTGGGACTGGAACGCGCCGCCGCACAAGTGACGGCCCCGATGCCGAGGACGCTCGTCATCGGGGGGACCGGCTTCGTGGGACGGGAACTGGTGCAGGCGCTCCATGCCGACAGCGCCTCCCGGTCGGGGTCGAACGGCTCGCTGACGGCAGATGCCACCGACCCGGCCGACCTGGCGCGACTGCTGGACCGGGAGCAGCCGGACCTGGTCGTCAACTGCGTGGGACTCGCCGATGTCGACAAGGCGGAGAAGGACGAGGAACTCGCGACCCGGCTGAACGTCGGCGTGGTCGAGAACCTCGCGGCCGCACAGCGCCGGCTCGGGTTCCGGCTGGTCCACAT
>JASHOK010000054.1 GCA_030041175.1 Thermoplasmata archaeon
TCGCAACCGCCCACCCCATCGCCACCGCGGTGGGTCGGAAGGTCCTGGAGGAGGGTGGAAATGCCTACGACGCGGCCTTGGCCGTGAGTGCCACCCTTCCTGTGGTGATACCCCAGGCCAACGGGCTCGGAGCGGATCTCTTCGCCGTCGTAGTCGACCGGGCGGTAGAAACCCTGAATGCGAGCGGTCCGGCGGCCGAGCTCGCGACTCCGGAGCGCTTCGAATCCGTCGGCCTCTCCGCCATCCCGGATCAGGGCCCACTGTCGGCGATCACCGTCCCAGGGATGGTCGCCAGCTGGCCTCTCTTCGAGGAGCGCGGAACCCGACGAATGGCCGACCTGCTCGCTCCGGCTGTCCGCTGGGCGCGAGAGGGGGTTCCGGTGACTCCACAACTCGCGGGATCGATTCGGCGGATGCCCTCGTCCGACCCGGACTGGAAGGCCATCTATCCGGGCCACGCCGAGGGGACGACGCTCCGTCAGCCGCAGATGGCGCACACGCTCGAGACCGTGGGTCGGGATGGGGGCCACTCCTTCTACCACGGCGAGATCGCTCGAACGATCGAGCGCGACCTGGTAGCGAAGGGAGGGCTGCTCCGGTTCGACGACCTGGACCGCTATACGTTCAGTCGGCCGCCGCCGCTTCATCTACGATACCGTGGGCGGGACGTCTACACCACGCCTCCGAACAGCCAGGGCGCGACCGCCCTGTACTGGTTGAATCTGCTTGCACGACGGGACCTCGCTTCTCTGCCGCCCGCGGACTACGTCGCGGCACTTGTCGAAACGATGTACCCAGCCTACGAGTTTCGCGCGACGGCGATCGGAGACCCCACGCGCCACCTCCTGCCCTCCGGCTGGCTCGACCACGGCAACGGTTCGGAGCCGGGACCACCGGGCAGCGCCCACGTCGGGGGCCGCGATACCACCGCCTTCTCCGTGTACGACGGAGAAATCGGATTGAGTGTGATCCAGAGCAATTACGAGGGGTTTGGTTCCGGAGTCACCGTCGCCGGAACCGGAATCAACCTGAACGATCGGGGCGCCTACTTCACGCTGGACCGAAGGCATCACAATGTCGTTGCGCCGGGGAAGAAGACCTTCCATACGCTGATGGCATCCGCTGTCACCGGCGGGGATCTCGTGCTGCTGGGTTCCATGGGGGGGGACGTCCAGCCCCAGGTCCACGTCCAGGTCTTGACCCGGTTGCTGGATCGAATGGAGCTCCTTCCGTCCGCCATCTCCGCTCCTCGCTTTGCCTACCCGGCGACGATTTATCGGCCCGGGCGTCTCAGCGCCGAGGCCGGGGTTCCATTGATGCCGCTGCCCCCGCTACCCGCGAGCCCGGGCGAGGCGGGTCACTGCCAAGGCATCCAGGTCGGGACGTCCATCGAAATCGGCATTGATCCGAGAGGCGAGGGTCTGCTCGAGCTGGACACCCTCCGCCCGCCCCGATCGCAAGGAACAGAGTAAGGTGCTGGGGTGACCGATCGAGCGGCGGACTTCCGGATCCTGAGGGCGGGTCCCGGCGACCTGGACCGAGTCGCCCCTCTCTTCGAGGCGTACCTGGACTTCTACCAGCGGCCTGCCGATCCCCGCCGGGCCCGGCAGTTTATCGGTGAACGCCTAGAGCGAGCAGATTCGGTAATCCTCCTCGCAGAACGTCCGAATGGTCAAGCGATCGGATTTGCTCAGCTCTATCCGACGTTCGCATCACTTATGATGGCCCCATGGTGGATTCTCTACGACCTCTACGTTGTCCCGGCTGCGCGACGCGGTGGCGTGGCCTCCTCGCTTCTGGCCGAGGCCCGGGAGCGGGCGATGAAGACCGGAGCCGCCGGTCTCAGCCTCGACACCGCCACCGATAATCCGGCACGGCGGCTGTACGAAGCGCTCGGGTGGAAGAGGGACGAGGTCTTCGTCCACTACGAACTCTACCTGTGAACCGGCACCGTCGCGTGCGTTGGCCCCCCCCGTGCGACCGGTTTCCGCCACCGGGCCGGAGAACGTTCAAGTAGGGAACGACCCTCCAGCACGCGATGTTTCGGCGGCGCGCTGCACTCGTGGTGCTGGTTGCATGCGTGATGGTGAGTTCTGCGATCGGGCTCGTTGCCGTTGCCGGCCTCGACCTCGAACAGTCTGCCCGGGATACCGGCACACCGGCCGGTTCGGTCGCAGCTTCGCGCGACGAGGGCCCACGGTCCTCGTCCCCCGATACCGCCGGAAGCGCCTCGTCTGCGGAGACCCCTGGCCCGAGCGACCTGTCGCAACCGGTCGCTATCTCGAGCTCGCCTGTCCTCGAGCGAGCGGTCGCAGCTGCCGAAGCCGCCGGGCCGGACGGGCGACTGGTTTCCTTCCCGCATGCCCCTGCCACCCCGGCGCAGATCGCGCAGACGCAAGCCCAGGGATATGTCTCTCCGCTCTACTCGAATGCCCCGGCTCCGATGGGCATCGCCGATTACGGGCTCCGGAACGGCAGCGCGGGCCAGGTCGTGCCGTACATTCTCAACACCACCGAGCTGGTCGGGAACTTTACCATCGAGGGGGCCGGTCTCCTGGCTCCGTCGTACACGTACTTCACCTCGCCCGGTGGGTTTTCCGTTCAGCAGAACGCCGTCCTGACTAACATCACGATCTTCGGCAACCGCACCTTCCAGTACTGGACGCAGGATACGATCTACTACAACGAGATCCTTGGTGAGGGAACTCTGGTTTCCGACACCTGGAACTGGACGACGAACTCATCGCTGGTTCCGACGAATTCCATTCTGGCCCACGGTCCGGGCGCGGTCATGACCGCCGACGACATCTACTTCACCGTTGGACCCACCTTCGCGTTGACCTACCCGTTCTCCATCAAATTCACCTCGGAGTCGGAGATCAACGCGACCAACGGGGGTGAAGAGGAGCTCGCCTACTCGGCACTCATCACCCGGGGCGGGACTACGCTCTACAATTTCGCAGACTGGGACTACGTGGTGTTCAATAGTACCGGCGGGGGCGCTGCTCCCGCGGTCCTGCCGGGAAACTTTACGGCCAACGGCGACAGCTACAACGCCCTCGATCTCACCGACGACTTCGAACTCGTCGCCGGTGGACCGGGCGGTGGTAGCCAGGTCGACCTCCTGACCGCCGATGCTGAGTTCACGCTCGAGTACCTCAACGCGACGACCCAGGTTCTGGAAAGCGTGCCCTCGGCCCTCAACTACGGCGGGGAGACTGGCGAAACGCTCACGGGGGGGTCCGTGAGCTGGGACTCAGAGTCCCCGACGAGCCAGGTCGCGGTCATGACGACCGGACCGTCGATCTTGACGGGTCTCTGGAACACGACCCAGGCCTCTGGACAGGCCGCGGTCAACATCGCCGTCTCGCCCAGCAATGCGTTTGTCTTTGTGGCCCCGTACGCCAGCTCCAGTTTCCTGGAGAGCTTCTTCCACTGGAATCTCTTCGAGTGGGCACCGCTCGAGGATACAACGACCATCTATCTGCCGCCCGGAGTTTCCTATGAATTTTGGGCGGGGCTGAGCAACTACGCCCCCGTCTCGACCACCACCGGGACCTTGTCGGCGAGCGCGTACTCGTGGAGTCCGACCTTAGCCCCGGATACCTCTGACGGAATCTACACTCCCCTCTGGGCCTGGTCCAACTCTCAGCTCGCCGTTCTATCGTCTGGCGGAGACGGAACGGCGGCGAATCCCTACATTCTCGTAAACGATCAAACCGGCCCTATCAACTCGTACTTCGGAATCTTCAACGACTGGACGTACCCCGTCTATGCCGGCGTCTTCCTGATGGGCACGACGGACTTCGTGGAAGTCATCGATGCCTCTGCGCTAGCGGTGGCCGTGCCCTATGGCGGCCTCCCGTCTACGAACTACATGCCGTACTGGTTGTACGACGCATCCCACGTTTCGATCGTGGATTCCTACCTGCCCGCGACCTGGTACCTCCCCTATCTCGAGGTCGCCTACATCATTGACGACGCCGAGACCCCGGCGCAGATCTCCTTCTGGGACTCCTCCAACAACTTGGTCGCGGATGACCTCATCGAGTACACCGTCCAGGGAATCTTCCTGTTCGGCGGTTCCGGGAACACCATCTGGGGCAACAGCATCGTCGCCGTTGCCCCACCCGCCGCCCTCGGAGCGAACGCCATGACACCCTACAATGGGATCACCGTCGACGAGAACGGCGACCTGATCTACAACAATGCCTTCCTGAACCCGTTGGCCCTTTCCGACCCGTTCTACTTGCCCGGCACTGCGCCACTGATCCTAGCCCAGGAGTACGAGTTCAACGATTTCGATGGGGCCGGCGAGGTCAACAACGTGACGTGGAACGTCACGCCGCAGGCCGCCTCCATCACCCATTATGCCGCAGGCTTCCCCAGCGTGCCGCTGGTCGGCAGTATCACGAGCTCTTCGTGGCAGGGCGGGAACTTCTGGGCCGACTACGGCAATGCGTACAACCCGGTCGGCGTCCTGCCCTACAACTCCTCCGGCTACATCGGCCTGGGAGGAGATTATGCTCCGCTTCCCGCGGGATCATTGGTCGGTATCGTATCGCCGCTCGAGTTCACGGAGAGCGGCTTGCCCACGGGTACGGTGTGGTCCGTCGTGGTCGACGGATGGACGATTTCATCGTTCACCGACGAGATCAGCTTCTTCCTCACGAACGGGTCGTACGAGTATACCGTCCCGACCGTGAGCGGCTTCACGGCCGCCCCCTCGGCCGGGAACCCGGTGATCTCGGGAGCGGCCAAGACCATTCCCGTCGTGTTCACGAGCACCTCCGGCACCGTCGCGGGGTCCGTGACCCCGGCGTCGGCTTCGGTCCTCGTCGACGGAATGGCGACGACCGTGACGGACGGGGCCTTCTCGGTCTCGGTGCCGGCCGGCGTGTCCTCGATCGTGGCCTCGGCGCCCGGCTTCCTCACCTATTACACGAATGTCTCGGTCACCGGCGGGACCACGACGACCGTCACGATCCACCTGGCCTCGTCCTCTACCGGGACGGGCTGGGTGGCGGGGACCATCTCGCCGACGTCCGCCCAGCTGACCATCGACGGACAGGTCGAGACCGTGACGGGCGGAGCGTTCAACGTCAGTCTCGCCGCCGGTGTCCACGTGGTCGAAGTAACGGCGTCCGGATACGTCCCGTACGTCACGACCGTAGACATCGTAACGGGGAGCACCCAGCGGCTTGCCGTTTCGCTCTCGGCCGTGTCCCCGGCCTCCACCTACCTCAGTCCCCTGGCCTACGGACTGATCGCCGTTCTTGCGGTGCTGGCGGTTCTCTTCCTCGTCATCGCCCTGACCCGGGGACGGAAGACCCCGCCGCCGGCGCAGTCTTGGAGTAGCCCCCCGCCCTACCCACCGCCTCCGAGCGGCTGACCGGGAGGAGTCCCGACCGCGCCGTTCCGGCCTGCTCGGGCGACCACTCCCGAGACGTGGCCATTGGATTACTCGATGGGCGACTCGCGCGCGGTGCTCCTCGACCTGTGGCATACGCTCGAATTTCTTCCTCCCGACGCCGAGGAAGAGTACATGATGGCACAGCTCGACACCATGGCGCGTGTCGTAGCCTCGTGGCCCCGGTCGCCGCGTGCACGGCACCCGGTGCTGCGGGACCCCCGCCGAGCGGTCGCCGAGGCGCAGGCCGAAGCTGCCGAGGCGTCCCGACGAGGGATCTCTATCCCCCTCACGGTGCAAGGAATGCATGCGGCGCGACGGCTGGGACGCACGGCGCAGCCCCTCGAACTCGTACGGGCGATCGTGGAGCTCCTGGACCGTACAGCGTTCGAGCTCACTCCGGGGGCTCTGGATGCGCTCTCGAGCCTTCGGACCGAGGGCTTCCGGATCGGAGTGATC
>JASHOK010000055.1 GCA_030041175.1 Thermoplasmata archaeon
AGCTCGGCGATCCGTCGGCCGACGTCACTGCTTCCGGTGAACGAGACGGAGGCGGATCGGGGGTCCGTCACGAGCGCCTCCCCGACCTCTCGGCCATTGCCGACGACGACGTTCAGGATCCCCGCGGGAATACCGGCCTCGTGGGCCAGCTTGGCGAACCGGAGCGCCGTCAGAGGGGTGAGACTCGCCGGCTTGAGCACGACCGCATTGCCCGCGGCCAGCGCGGGCGCCATGGAGCGGACGGCCAGCAGCAGGGGGTAGTTCCACGGCGCAATGTGTACGGTGACTCCCAGCGGTTCCCGCACCGTGTAGTCGAACCGGGCGCCCGGAATCGGGATGGTCTCGCCTTCGAGCTTGTCGGCGAGTCCGGCCATGTACTCCAGGGTTCGGACAACGAAGTCGATGTCGCCCTTGGACTCGCGGAGCGGTTTGCCCATGTTGAGCGTCTCGAGCTCGGCGAACGTGGCGGCCTGTTCCTCGAGCAACCGGGCGAGCCGGAAGAGTGCCTTCGTCCGCTGGGAGCCATCCCCGCCGGCCCACGGGGACTCGCGAAACGCCCGGTAGGCGACCTCGAGGGCGTGACGAGCGTCATCGACCCCCCCGACAGCGGTGACGGCCAGGGGTCGGTTGGTCGCCGGGTTCAGCAGGGTGGTCTGCTGTCCGTCGTGGGCGGGCGTCTCCTGCCCCCCGATGAAGAGACCGAAGGGTGTCTCGATCGCGGCCGACATGGAGGGCGTTCGCAGTGACCGAGAGTGGAAAATGATTGCCCGTCGGACTCGGACTCACTCGGTCAGGCGGTAGGACCGCCCCTTCCATTCCACGGGCCGACCTCGGAGTCCCCGGCCGAGCGCGTCGATCACGAGGACCAGGTAGTACCCCACCGCCACGGGGAACAGTAGCCCATACGCTCCGGAGCCCCGGACCGCACGAGTAAGTGCGACGTGCTTTCCGAAGAGAGCGACCCAGAGGACTGCCCCAACGCCGGCCACCCAGATCGAACCCGTCCAGAGCCCGACCGGCAGTACCGCCAGAGGGAGCCAGTAGAAGGACAGTAGGCCGACGGCGAAGGCGACCTGTCGCGCCGCGGAGAACCGGACCCCTGAGACGGTCTTCAACAAGCCCTCGTACATCTCTCGGGAGGTTCGGTACATGCGCGTAGTCACGAGCTCTGGAGTCCAGCCGACCCGGAGCGTCTTGCCGGCGAGACGGAACCGCTGGGCGAGGGCCACGTCTTCGAGGACCCGGTTGCGGATCGCCTCGTGGCCCCCGACCTCGTCATAGGCCGCCCTCCGTACGAGGAGGAACTGGCCGTTGGCCATCGCGGCCCGAGAGTTCGGCCGGTTGACTCTGGGTGTGCGGAAGTACGTGAGAACCATCTGGACGTAGAAGGGGAGAACGATGTTCTCCCACACGCCGACCATCTCGATTCGGCTTGCAAATGTAACGAGGTCTGCTCCATCCGTCCGTGCCCATTCCACGGCGGTCTCAACCGCCGAGGGTGCGGGCCGGACGTCTGCGTCCACGAAGAGCAGGAACTCCCCTTGCGCCGCGCGTGCTCCGACATTCAACGCCCAGCTCTTGCCGACCCATCCCGGCGGGAGAGGGGGCTCGTCGAGGAGGCGGACCCGAGGAGCCCGCGCCGCGGCCACGTCCCGCGTGCCGTCGGTGGACCCACCGTCGACTACGAGGATCTCCAGAGCATCGTAGGTCTGGGCCAGGAGGGCATCCAGGCACGCGCCCAGGTCTAGGTTCTCGTTCCGGGCCGGCACGACCACCGACACGAGCGGCGCAGGCCCGGGCCCGGCCGGCCCCCGCGGTCCTTTCGGGTGGGGCATCTGATACGCGAGATAGATCGGGATTCCCTGAACGAAGAGCACCAGGACCGCGTAGACGACGAAGAAGAGCGTCCAGAGGAGCGCCAGCACTTCCGGCCCCGATGCGGCCCACTAAATAAGTGGCGACCGGTAGTCGCCCCTCCCCCGCAGACGATGGCAACCGTCGCTCATCCCCGCATCCGGCCGGACACGCTCGAGGAGCGCGAGTACCAGACCGCGATCTCCGAGGCCGCAGTACGAGCCAACACGCTTGTGGTACTGCCCACCGGCTTGGGGAAGACCGCCATCGCGCTTCGCGTCGCCGCGGAGTATCTGCTCCGCGAGCCCACCCGGTCCGTGCTCTTGATGGCCCCGACGCGACCGCTCGTCGCCCAGCACGCCCGGAGCCTGGCGAACACCCTGTTCTGCCCCCCGCCGCTGGTGCTGACGGGCGAGATCTCGCCCGAGCGACGGCAGACGCTCCTCTCACCGCCCCAAGTCGTGGTCGCCACACCGCAGGTCGTGGCGAATGACCTCGCCGAGGGCAGCTTTCCGCTTTCCACGTTCTCGCTCGTCATCTTCGATGAGGCCCATCGCGCGGTCGGCGACTATCCGTACGTGGCCATCGGCGCCGCCCTGAGGGAACTCCCGGTGCGCGTGCTCGCGATGACCGCGTCGCCCGGTTCCAAGATCGAACGGGTACAGGCCGTCTGGGCGAATCTGGGCATCGAGCACTTCGAACTGCGAAGCGCCTCCGACCCCGACGTCGCACCCTACACCCACTCCACGGACGTCGAACCGATCGAGGTGCCCCTTCCGCCCGAAGTTCGCCAGCTTGCCACCTACCTGCGCGCGGTCGTACAGAAGCAGACCGAGGTCCTGCACCGGCTCGGGTACTTCCCGCATCAGGACGCCGGCCGCCGAGAACTCCTCGCGCTGGGCCTAACGCTTCGGCGGGAGATCGATCTGGCGCGCCGACGCGGGGACACCCCGGACGGCCGGCTCTGGCAGGCCGTGACGGCCCAGGCGGTGGCCATGAAGGCGCTACACGGACTCGTGCTGGCCGAAACCCAGGGAGTCGAGGCCCTGCGCAAGTACCTCGGGGGCCGAGCCGTAACCAAGAACGGTCGACCCCGTCAATCGGACCGTGCCTTCCTCCATGAGCCGGACATTGTCGAGCTGCAACGCAAGCTCGACGCGTTGGACCTCGAGCATCCGAAACTGGCGAAGGCCGTCCAGATCGTCACCGACGAAATCCGCCAGCGGCCCTCCTCCCGGGTGATCCTCTTCGCCCACTACCGCCAGACGGCGGACGCTCTGGTCAGCGAGTTCTCGAAAGACCCGGAGGGATCGGTTCGGGCTGCCCGCTTCGTTGGTCAGGCGACCCACGGCTCGGACACGGGCCTGTCCCAGCGGGAGCAGGTGGAGCTCCTCGACCGGTTTCGGCGGGGCGAGATCAACTGCCTCGTCGCCACCTCCGTGGGAGAGGAGGGCCTGGACATTCCATCGACCGACCTGGTCGTGTTCTACGAGCCCGTGCCCGACGAGGTACGGACGATCCAGCGGCGAGGCCGTACCGGCCGATTCCGCGCCGGCCGCGTCGTCGTCCTCATCACGGCGGGAACCCGGGACGTGGGCACCTTCCTGTCGGCTCGGCGCAAGGAACAGCGCATGCACGAAATGCTGGAAAAGGTCGAGAGTCAATCCCGGCAGGGGACTCTCGCGCCACCGGCCCCGCCGCGCGTGCAGCGGATGCTCGAAGAGTTCTAGTCTGAACGCCCGCGCTTAGCGACCGGTGCTGCCGAAGCCGGCGTGCCGGTCCGCGGTGGGTCGAACCTCGCCGGATTCGAAGCGCGTCGGATACTCCTTCACGACCCGGACCTGGCCGATACGGTCCCCGACCTGGATCTCGTACTCCCCCGGGAAGAGGAATGTCAGCGGCACCTTGACCTCGCCCGCGTAATCCCGATCGATCGTGCCCGGCGCGTTCACCATCAACACGCCCCGGCTGCTGAGTCCGCTCCGGGGTCGGACCTCGAGGAACGTGCCCGCAGGGGCCCGGAGCCGGAGCCCGGTGCGGACGAGCGTGACTGAACCGTAGCGAAGCTTCGTCGCCTCCGCCGCATGAATATCGAAACAAGCCGATCCGGTCGTTGCCTTCTTCGGCATCGGTGGCCGACTGACCCCGGCCACCGGCTCCGCCACAACAGCGCGCACACGATTTTGGCCTGGCCGGCGGGCTCCGAGCGACGGCGACTTTGCCTTGGGCTCAGACCGCGGCATGCAGGGCCCGAACGAAAGGGCGACTTAACGGCACGGGCCGGGCCCGGACCGAAACCCCTTCCCTGAGGGCTTCTCGCCGGAGCGCAGTCATCTCGAAACCGAGCCCGGCGGTCAGGGACCGAGATGGGTCACAGGAGAAAACCACGACAGGTGAGCTAAGTTCTAATATATGAGTCGAAATTCCGATATCGGAAAAGCGAGCCATGTGGGGTCGAAAGAAGCGCGGACTCCGGCACTGGGTGATACTCATTCTCCGCCGGCAGCCGAGGAACGGTGCGGAGATCATGGACGACATGGAGTTTATGACTCATGGCTGGTGGAGGCCGTCCCCCGGGTCGGTGTACCCACTCCTCGACGAGATGCTGAAGGACGGGACAATCCGGAAGCGGGACGATAGCCGGTACGAACTGGTGCCGTCCGCGGCGACCGAGGACCTCTGGGGGCACGGGTGGCGGATGGGAGCCGGACCGCGAACTCCGCAGGATATCGTCCAGGAACTGTCCGGACTCACGGCGTACCTGGAGGATCTCCGCCGGACGCAACCCCACGCCACGGATCCGGTCCAGGGAGATCTCGACTCGGTCGCCGAACGACTTCGGAAGATGAGGAACTGAGGGGAATCTGATGCAGCAGCAAGGAATCATCCACGCGGAAGGTCTGGTCAAGGTCTACAACGGGAAGGTCAAAGCGGTCAACGGGGTCAGTTTCGACGTACGGCCCGGAGAGATCTTCGGCTTCCTCGGTCCGAACGGCGCCGGCAAGACCACCACGGTGTCGATGCTCTCCGCCGGCCTGGCTCCCACTTCGGGACAGGCGGTCGTGGAGGGGCTGAACGTCAGCGTAGATCCCGAGGGCGTCAAGCGTCGCATCGGTGTGATCTTTCAGGAATCGACCGCGGACCAGGACCTCACGGGCCGGGAGAACCTCGAGGTTGCGGCCGGCTGTTACAACATTCCCGCCGCGGAAGCCCGGACCCGGTCGGAGAGCCTGATCGAGCTCATGCAGCTCAAGGACGCCGCAGACCGGCTCGTCAAGACGTACTCCGGCGGGATGCGTCGCCGACTCGAACTCGCCGTCGGGCTGGTCCACCAGCCCCGGGTGCTCTTCCTGGACGAGCCGACGCTCGGGCTCGACCCGCAGGGTCGCGCCGGCTTCTGGTCGTTCATCCAGAAGCTGCGGAACGAACACGGCCTCACCGTCTTTGTCACGACTCACTATCTCGACGAGGCCGACACGATGTGCGACCGCATCGCAATCATCGACCACGGGAACATCGTCGCCACCGGTAGCGCGAACGAGCTCAAGGACCGGCTCGGCGGCGACATCGTCACCCTCAAGACGACCCCCGGATCCATGGACCTGACCTCCCTGATCACGGGTCTGCCCGGCGTCAACTCGGTCCAGAAACAGGACAGCAGCTACCGGGTCAAGTGCACGAACGGAGAGCCGTTCGTTCCGCTGGCGGTGGAAGCGTGCACGCGGGCTGGCGTCGGCGTGACCGGCGTCACCGTGAAGCGACCGAGCCTCGACGAGGTGTTCCTAGAGTTCACCGGGCGAGAATACCGGGAGGAAGGTGAGGGCCTCACGGCCACCGACCGTGCGGTCATGCTGCAACGGGTGCAGGGCCGGCTCGGAGGACGGCGCTGATGTTGCGTGAACTCGGCGCCCTCACGCGGCGCGAGTTCCTCAAGATCTCGCGGAACCCGCAGGCGATCTTCACGTCCCTGCTGCTTCCGCTCCTGTATCTGCTCCTCTTCGGACAAGGCTTCAACATCAACCCGGCGGCGTTCCTTCCCGCCGGCACTCCGGAGTCGGTCAAGCTCGCCGTGATCCACGCCTACTTCCGAGGCGCTCCGAGCTACTACTCGTACTTCGCCGCGGGCATGGTCGGTTTCGTTTCCGTCACCGCCACCCTGTTCATCGGCGCGAACGTGATCTTCGACAAGCTCTTCGGAATCTTCAAGCGGACCCGGGGCACCCCGGCGCCGTCGGCCGCGGTCTTCGGGTCGCGGCTCATTGCCGGGTCCGCGCAGCCGGTGCTGCTCGCGTTCTTCGTCCTGGGGCTGGCCATCCTGTTCGCCCACGTTCCGGGCCTCACCGGGATGCAGATCACCCAGTCGGTCGGCATCGTGGGAGGTCTCGAGATCCTCGCGGCCATCCTCCTGATCTCGCTCCTGTTCGCCACGATCTTCCTGACGTTCGGCATCCTGCTGGAGCAGCCGCAGACCTACTTCGCCGCCGTGAACGTGATCAATCTGCCGGTACTGCTCACGTCGGACGCGCTCTACCCCTGGGGCGCGATGCCGAAGTGGCTGCAGACCGCCTCGCAGTACAACCCGGTCTCGCTGGCGGTCAACGTCCTCCGGGAAACGCTCTACGGCTCGTCGGCCTATCCGTTTCCGCCGGGAATCTACCTCCTGGGTCTGTTCGCGTGGTTCGCCGTTCTGGGAACGATTGCCGTGCTGCTCGTGCGACGGGCCCTGCGGCCCCTCGCCTAGTCGGCCCCCCGCTCGTCGGACGGGACCGGGACCTCGCCCCGGGGCGGGGCCTCGGTCGTCGCGAGGAACCGCGCCACCAGACGACCCTCGGCCCTTCGCAGCATCTTGCTGAGGGCCGGCGGACTCTGTCCTGTCACTTTGGCGAGCCGCGTGAGCGACGTCCGTCGAGGAACTCCGTAGTAGCCGAGGGCCCAGGCGCGCGAGAGAATGCTCCGCTGACGATCGGTGAGCTCCTCGGAGCCCGACGGTCCCCCGTACGGTCGGCCCGAGGTCCGGAGTACCTGGAACGGCATCCCGTCCCGACCCAGCCGGGCGACCACGCGACGGAGGGCGACCTCGTCGCCGTAGAACGTGGCGACCGTGTGTTCAGGGTCCGCCCGGAACGGGGCCACGGGAGTGATCTCGCCTCCCGCCACGGTGAGCAGGCGGGCGATCTCCGGAGGGTTCCGCTGCCGGACGAGGAGAATGTAGTCCCGGGTGCGCGGGCGTCGCTCCACCAGCTCGAGACTCTCGAGTCCGTACATCCGACGGATGCGGAGAGACTCCCGCGCGAGCTCTGCTGCCGTACGCAGCGGGCCCCGGCGTCGGACGCGGAGCAGCTGCAGCCGCCAGCCGCGCTCGAGGCGCAGGGTCTCGAGCAGTTCCACCTCCTCGTATCGGGAGAAAAACCCCGGTGGGATGAGCCCGATGGCCTCGAGGTCGGCGGTCCGGAACCGGAAGGAGATCGTCTTCATCGGCCGCCCGCGGAGGGCTGTGACGAGGTTCTCATATGAACCCCCGGTTCGGAGTCGGACGCCGCCCTCGGTTAAATAACGTCCCGCGCTGAGCGGCGTCCGATGGGCTTCCGAGCACTGGGAGACTTCCTCGCCGCCCTCGAGGCGCAGGGCGACCTCCGCCGGATTCGGGAGCCGGTCAGTCGGGATCTGGAGATCACCGAAATCACACAGCGGACGATCCGCAAGGACGGACCGGCGTTGCTCTTCGAGAACGTCACCGGCAGCTCGATGCCGGTAGCGATGAACGTCCTCGGGTCGTCTCGACGCATCGCTCGGGCGCTCGGCGCCGCGTCTCTCGAGGCGCCGATGGATCGCATCGCTCGCCTCGTCCGGCTTCGACCCCCGGCGGGCGTGGTGGGCGCGCTCAAGGACCTTGGCGGGACCCTCCAGACACTCGATGTGCTGCGCACGCTGGCGCCGAAGCGGGTGTCCAGCGCTCCCTGTCAGGAGACGGAAACCTCCTCCGTGAATCTCGACTCCCTTCCCATCCTGAGATGCTGGCCGGGGGACGGTGGCCGTACCGTCACCTTTCCGATCGTCGTGACCCAGGATCCGGAGACGGGCGAGAGCCACACGGGCATCTACCGGCTCCAGCAGTACGGGCCCGACACCCTCGGCATGCATTTCCAGGTCCATCGGGTCGGGGCCAACAACTACCGAAAGTGGTGCGCCCGGGGCGAACGGATGCCGGTCGCGGCGGTGATCGGTTCCGACCCGGCGACCGTTCTGGCAGGGCTCGCTCCCGTTCCGGAGGGAATCTCCAATTTCGTCTTCGCCGGATTCCTCCGGGAAGAACCGCTCGAGCTCGTTCCGTGCCGAACGATCCCGCTCGAGGTGCCGGCCCAAGCGGAGCTGGTTCTCGAGGGCTTCGTCGACCCGACCGAGCGCCACGTGGAAGGCCCGTTCGGCGACCACACCGGCTATTACTCAGCCCCGGAACCGTTTCCGGTCTTCCATGTCACCCACATCACGAGCCGCCGCCAGCCGGTCTATCTGGGGACGGTCACAGGCAAACCCCCGACCGAGGACTCCGTACTGGGGAAGGCGGTCGAGCGCCTCTTTCTACCGGTGATCCGCCTCGTACTGCCCGAGATCGTCGACATGGACCTCCCGGCGGAGGGCCTCTTCATCAACGTCGCTGTCGTCTCGATCCGGAAGGCCTACCCGTATCACGCGCGCAAGGTCATGCACGCGCTCTGGGGCCTCGGCCAGATGATGTTCACCCGATACATCATCGTGGTCGACGAAGACGTCAACGTCCACGACCGTTCCGAAGTGCTCTATCGGGTCGGGCTGCAAGCCGATCCGGAACGGGACCTGGAGCTGGTGCATGGCCCGGTCGACCAGCTATCGATCTCGAACCCGGTGCCGAACCTGGGGGGAAAGATCGGCATCGACGCCACTCGAAAGCGCCCGGATGAGAACTTTCCGCGGCCCTGGCCCGAGGAGATTCGGATGGACCCCGCCGTCGTCGCCCGAATCGATCAGCTGGTGGCCCGGGCGCCGTCGCTGGCGTTCCTCCGGGACGCGCGGGCGTCGTGAACGCCGACGCCGCGTCGCCCTCCGGATGGGCCCGGGAGCTCGGACGGTTCCTCGAGATCCAGAACCTGGGCCTCAATCTTCCCTTCGGCCTCGCGTTCCTGCTGGCGGCGGCGAACGGCCTCCCCCGATGGCAGACGTTCCTGCTGGTGATCGTCGCGCTGCTCGCCGCTCGTAACGCGGGGCACTCCTTCAATCGATGGACCGACCGGTTCCTCGACGCGCGGAATCCACGGACCCAGGGGCGCGCCCTGGTCACGGGCCGGATGACCCCCCGGATGGCCCTGACCTTGACCGTACTCAGCGCCGCTGTCCTCGTGATCGCGGCGTTCTTCCTGAACCGGCTCTCCCTCGAGCTCTCGCCGCTCGCGCTGCTCCTGATTTTCGGGTACAGCTACACGAAACGGTTCACCGCGTTCACCACGGTGTTCTTGGGACTGGTCGAGGCCCTCGTTCCGGCGGGCGTGTTCATCGCCGTGACCGGAGCGTTGCCGGTCGCGGCGGTGGTGGCCGTGTTCGCCGTCCTCGCCTGGGGCACCGCCTTTGAGACGATCCACAGCTTGGGCGACCTGTCCACCGACCAGGCTCTCGGACTCTACTCGTTACCCCGACAGCTCGGCCGAGATCGCAGCATCCTTCTCGTTGCGCTCAGTCACGCGGTCGCGCTCGGGCTGTTCGCCCTCTTCGGCCTCCTGGAACACTTCAGCCTCCCCTACTGGGCGGCGTGGGCGGCGATGGTGGCGGTCGTGATCCCCTCCGACGTGGCCCTCCCCCGGGAGCTTGGCCAGACGCGGGTGCCGTTCCAGCGGCACTTCGTCCTGGCGATGATCTTTCTGGTCGGCGTAGCCACCGCCCTGGCGTTCCCGGGCCTTCGACTCTAGAGTTCCTGTCGCCGGACACATGGTTGTACGGAGGGAGCCCACAGGTTCGAGGCCTCTCCACGCGTCCCGGTGACAACCGCCATAACCCGGGGCCGACTCGTCCCCGCCATGCCGCAGGTGATGATCGGCCTCTCGGCGCGGGACTACAAGACCACGAACGAGGTCTGGCGGCTCGCGAAACGCCACCTCAATCCGATCGTGCGTCGGCGGATCGGCTGGCGCGGACGCTCGAGCTTCCTCCGCCAGCTCATCCTCTACGGATTCGAACGAGCGAGTGAAAACCCGGCCGCCTTCCTCCACGAGGTTCGAGAGACCCACGACCCCCTGATCGGAAAGCGCGGGCGCTCGGAGGCCGGAGCCGAGCGACGCGAGGCGCTGATCACCGCCTGGGCCGGGTTCTTCCCCTCGGACGCCGTTCCCGCGCGGCGGTCGCGCAAGACCTCACCCGGCCGTGGAGCGGAGTGACGGGCGCGGGGGCCATCGACTCCCCTGTGTCAGCGCCGGAATCGCGGCCGCGGCCCGCCGTTCATCGTTCCCTGGTGCCGGGGACGGGGGCGCTCCTACCGGGCGCCGCTCAGCTGGGTCCGCTCCAGCTGGAATCACCGACGGTCCTCTGGGCCCGACCCGACGGATCGCGCCTGGGCGAGGGTCGCTCGGGCACTCCAGTCGAGCTCCTGGTGGATGATTCCGTACCCGCCGGGCAACGGGCGCTTCGACTCCGGCAGGGCCCGCTCGAATTGCGCCTCCGGTTTCCCGTCCCGACGCCCGAGATCTCGGGGACCTCCGGCCTCTGGTTCCGGGTCGTTCCGGGGGTCGCCTACGTGCACGGCCCTCTGTCGGAGGCACAGTGGACGGAACTCCGCACCGAACGCCCCGACCTGATGGTCCTCGGAAATGCGCGAGCGCTCTGGCAGGATGGAGAGCCGTTCGTCCAGACGGTCGCAGACCTCCGTCGCCGCATGGGCGGCTACCCGTTTCTGTGGACCCCCCGGGTGGCGCTCCCCCACCGGTTGAGTCTGCTGGCCTGGCTCGGCGTGGATCTCGTCGATACGACGGAGGGCCTCTGGGCCGCTGCCCAGGGAACGTACCTCGATGCCACCCTGGGGTCCGTCGAGTCCCAGACCGCACGTCGTCACGGGACCTGCCCGTGTCCGGCCTGTCAATCCGAGGAACCGGGATCTCTCGAAGCGCATGCCGAGTGGGTGTTCGCCCACGAGAACGCCCGGGTTCGACTCGCCGTCCACGAGGGGCGGCTCCGCGAACTGGTCGAGGCCCGGCTGACGGCCGAACCGGCGATGGCCGAGATGCTGCGGTTCGCGGATCAGCGGCTGGGACCCTTGCTCGAAGGTCGGACCCCGGTGGCAAACCGGCAGACCCGGACCTATGTCCTCCGCGAGTCGCGCCGTCGGCCCGAGGTCACCCGGTTCCTCACCCGGGTCCGGGAGCGGTACCGTCCTCCGCCGTCGAAGCGAGTGCTCCTGCTCGTGCCCTGCTCGCGGACGAAACCGTATCGGAACTCGCGGAGCCATCGTCGCTTCGCCCGGTCGTGGGAGAGCTGGGGACCCGCCCCGCTCCTGCACGTGGTCTCTGTCTCCTCCCCCCTCGGCCTCGTTCCTCGCGACCTGGAGGACGTGTTCCCGGCCCGGGACTACGATATTCCGGTCACCGGCGAATGGGACGAGGACGAGCGAGAGGCCGTTCTGCGGGCGCTGGAAATCTTCGTCGGGCGGGGACAGTACACCCAGGCCGTTGTTCATCTGGACCCGGTCGAGTACCGGTTCCTGCACGGGGCCCTTCCCGGGCGACTGCACCCCCGATGGACCCTCGAGGACGAGCACACGACGAGCGCCGGCGCCCTGCAGTCCCTGAGGTCCGCGCTGGAGGAGAGCGACCTCGGCCCGTCGCCCCCTGCCCTCGGACCGCTGGGGGCCGCGAAGGAAGGACTGAAGGCCCTGGCCCGCTTTCAGTTCGGTCCCGAGGGCAGCGAACGTCTCTTCGCCCCGCCGACGCGACTCGAGGGGCGCCCGTGGAGCCTACGACTGAACGACGGGCGGGGCGTGACTCTCGCTACCTGGGCTGAGGAGCGGGGGCTCTTCCAGCTGACGGCGGCGGGTGGAGAACGGCTGCTCCCGGCCAACACGCTCTGGGTCGAGGTCGACCCCGGTGTTTCGCTGTCGGGAGACCTGTTCACCCCCGGCGTCCGCGGAGCGGATCCCGCTATCGCGCCGGGGGATGCCGTACTCCTGCGCCGAGACAACCTCCTCCTCGGAGTGGGCGAGGCGGTGCTCTCGGGACCCCTGATGACCGAGCTGCCGCGCGGTCTCGCCGTGAGGGTCCGGCACCGGGCGCACCGAACCGACAGTTCCATGTCGCCGGCGTCGTCTAGCGTGGGTGGGCCGGTAGTCTAGCGGTGATGATGCCGCGCTTACAACGCGGAGATCGGCGGTTCGAATCCGTCCCGGCCCACCATCGGTCCACCGCTCCGGCGAGGATCGGCCGCCCGACAGTGGGCGGAAAGCGCCCTAGCCGGCGGCCGGCGTCTTTCGGTTCATCCAGTCGACGACCGGCCCGAACGTCGCCGGCGGAATCACGGCGTGTCGAGCACCGTTCAGGACCAGGACTTCCTTGTCGGGAGCCGGTACGCTGGCGGCAAACTCCCGGACGCTCTCCGCGGTGAACAGCTCGTCCTTGTCGCCGACGGCAAAGAGAATCGGAAACCGGGGAGATCCCTCGAAGCGCAGGTTCGGACTGTCGAGCCGGCCCTCGCGGAGCATGCGCGCTAGTCGGAGGGCCCCGACCCCGTACAGCACGGAATAGAAACGGGCCGAGTATCGGAAGTTGAAGAGCGGGTCACTCAGTCCGCGCATTCCCTGACGGGAATAGGGGATCATCGGCACGCCCCGGAGGAGGGTCGCTGCGACGAGCCCCCGCAGTGCGGAGCCAACGGTCGGCCGGGCGAACGCGTGAACCTGGATCCGCGTCGCCGCGCTCAGGAGGACTAGTCCGTTCACCGCGTCCGGCACGGTCCGCTGAGCGACGACCGCCACCATGGCTCCGAGACTGTGACCGAGCAGGATCAGCTGTCGCGCCGAGCGGCGCACGTGCGTCACGGTTTCCCGGAGGTCGGCGCGAAACCTCTCCGCGCTGGGATAGTCGCCCCGTCGTCCGTCGGAGAGCCCGTGCCCGCGGAGGTCCAGGGCGATGGTCGTGTATCCGGCCTCCGCGAGCGGGGCGGCGATCATCGGTCCGTAGGGTCCTCCGTACGCCGTGATCCCGTGGAATAGCAGCACCGTAGCGCGAGCCGGACCGGCCGGATCCCACCGATGCAGGAAGAGGGTCCGGCCATCCGAGGCTTGCAGCAGCTCGTGGGGCCCCGCGAACGCGGCGCGCAATCCGGCCACATCGACGTCGCTCATGGCTGGAAGCCCACGCTCCGCCACAGCCGAGCGCACTCGTAGAGCCGACCCGCCATCAGCACCTGCTCCACGTTCCGAAGGTCTCGGATGCGGACGAGGGGATTTCCCCGTACGACGATCAGCTCCGCGCGCTTACCGGGCTCGATCGTCCCCACCTCCGCCCCCATCCCCATGACGCGGGCCGGCACCGCGGAGGCCGCTCGGATCGCCTCCAGGGGCGTCATCCCGGCCTCCACATAGAGCTCGACCTCCCGGTGCAAGCTGTGGCCCGGCACCGCCTGGTCGGTGCCCGCGACCAGCACAATGCCCGCCGTATGGAGCTGGGTGAGGAGGCCGAGCTGCCGTCGGAAAGCCTCGCCCAACTGCTCGGTCTCTACCGTGGCCGGGCCGGGGTTCAGGAACAGGGCCCGCAGCGGCGTCGGTACTTTGGGTACCCCGGGCTCCCACTCCTCGGGGGGATGAGACGTCGACATGGTGTACAGCTCCTGCAGTGCCATCGTCGGGTCCACGACCGTTCCGTGGCTTCGCAGAAACTCGATGGCCTCGCGAGCGGCACCGGAGTGGCAGTCGAGTCGGGCCATGGCGGCGATGCGCTCCGACCGCGGAGCGTCGGGTGCGAGCGGAGGCAGCATCATCGACGCGACGAACCCGATGTGATTGATCTGGTCCTGACCGGCCTCCACCGCCTCGCGGGTGGTGACCGATGCCGGAACGTGTCCGGTTACCGTGAGCCCTCGGCGGTGGGCCTCGCGGATGACGGCCTGGAGCGCAGCTTTCGACAAGGAGCTGTACACTTTGATTTGCTGAAACCCGGCCGCAGCGTAGCGTTCGACCCAGTCGGCGGCCTGCTCATCGGTATCAACCCGAGCGACGCCGACCGCAGCGGGACCGGACCCGTCCACGACTCCGGCCGCCAGAATCCGGGGTCCGATGCCATGTCCGGTAGCCAGGGCATCTCGGACCGCCGTGATGAATTCCAGTTCGTTCCCGCAGTCGCGGACCGTCGTGACGCCGGCCGCCAGGTAGATCGGTCCCCACTCGACCTGCTGGAAGTGGGCGTGCATGTCCCAGAGACCGGGGAGCAGCGTGCGGCCCGTGGCATCCATCACCGTGGCGCCGGGAGGGACTGCGACCGACGAACCTGGTCCGGCCGCAACGATCCGCTCTCCGGACACGAGCACCGTGGCCCCGGAGACCGGCGGCGCGCCAGTGCCGTCGATCAGGGTGGCGTTCTCGAACGCGAGTACCCCGGCCGCCCGGGCCGAGACGCTGTCTCGCGTCTCCCCGAGGGACTGCATTCCATCGGCTCCCGCTAGCCGGATGAAACTCCGGAGGCCGGACTCGTACCCGGCCCGGACGGCCTCAAAGTGATCGAGCTCGGCGTCGAGGGTGACCACGGCCACCAGGTCGCGGCGGCTGTCGAACCAGAGAGTTTCCCGACCCCAGATGAGGCCCTCGACCGAGATCCGGTCGAGGGTTTCGGTTCGATCCCCCACCTCGAGGCGGTCCTGCCCTCGGGCCACGATGCGTACGCGGCCCACGGGATAGGTCGGAATCTCAGCGGGAGAACCCTGCGAGAGCCAGTACCGGACGAGGAGCATCTGCTGGGCCATCGGCGCATAGCCAACGGTCGGGAAGTATCGCCCGGGTCTAGGCACGCTCGTCGGGCGGTCCCGGTCACGCAGCTCGAGCGTGCCGTCCGTCGCCGCCACGCGTACGTGGACTTCCACCGATCGGGCCATCTTGCCGTCCGCCTCGAAGTGGAGGGGCCGCAGCGACGAGTCGGCGGTGAATGTGGCCACCAGGGCGACCTCCTGGCCCCGGTCCCGGAACCGGAAGTCCATGCGAGCGCAGAGCTCCCCGGCCGAGCGGCGAATCTCGTAGGTCTCCTCCCCGACGGCCTGCTGGAACTTGTGCAACCGGAACTGCCCGGTCTCGGAGTCGCCGGTCCGGGGCGGGGCCGCCGTCGCGTCCGCCCCCTAGTGCGGCGAGGGGCGAGTCACGGTCCTCGCCTGCTCGACCGGATCCATGGGCTACCGTATCGCGACGAGGACCCGATCTTCGAGGACCTGCCAGACCGTCATCGTGGTCCGGAAACCGGCTCGGCGGAGCGCCGCTACCTGCCCGGGAAGCGGGAGGGCCTTCACGCGCGGGTGCTGCGCGTGCCGCCGTTCGTGTTCCGCGAAGCTCTCCGCCAACGGCGGCGCACGAGCCGCTTCCTTCCACCAACGCGTCCAGGGCTCGCGTCCCTTCTCCCGAGGCCGGCCGTGTCGATGGACTCGGTAGATCCGGCGGACCAAGCGCTGGATCTCGGCGTCCCGTGGGCTCTCGGGCAGATGGTCCCCGTTCACGAAAACCCCGCCCGGGCGAAGGACTCGGGCCAGGTCCCGGTAGGTTTGCCGGAGGGTGGTTGGGGGGAGCCAATGGAGTGCGGTCGTGCTGACCGCTGCGTCGAACCGCCGGTACGGCAGCCGGTCGGTCCATCCGGGCGCACCGATCTTCGTGTCGAGCCACTGCAGCCGACCGTGGTAGCTTCCGAGCGCCCCTCGGCCGATCCGCAGGACCACGGGGTCATAGTCGACCGCGACGCACCGGGCCCGGGGAAAGCGGCGCAGGACCCGGAGGCTGAGAGGTCCGGGCCCGGAGCCGAGGTCAAGTACCCGGGGAGCGGACCCGACCGCGGCTTCCAAGACATCCATCATGAGATGGAACCGGCGTTCGCGGGCGGGGACGACGGCCTCCTGCTGAGCATCCCACCGCCCCAGCCACCGGTTCCAGTAGGCGCGAGTCGGAGCTCGAGGCATGGGCGGTCCAACCCCTGGTCCCAAATGAAACCGGCCTGCCGGCGCACGGGCCTTCAGCGGCGCACGCGCTCGGCCAGTCGGACCAGGTCGTCTCGAGCTGGCGTGCTGGCCTTGGTCTCCCACCACTCGGTCAACCGCAGGCCATCGTCCTGGACCCGAGGGATGACATGCAGATGGAGGTGGAAGACGCTCTGCTCCGACCCGGGCCCACTCGCGACGAGGAGGTTCTCTCCGGTCGTTCCCAGGGCTTGGCGGAGGCGCCGCTGCACCTCGGTAGTGAGCTCGCACACCGCCCGCCAATCTTCCGGGGCAATCGAAGCGAGATCGAGCGTATGCGCCTTCGGAATCACGAGCGCGTGACCGGGCCGCAGCGGACGAATATCCAGGAAGGCGAAGGCCCGTTCGGTCTCGGCAATCCAGTACGGGACCATCGACCGGTCGTGAATGAGTCGACAGAAGATGCAGTCCTCGGGCACAGCCTCCCGAGAGTGCCCTGAGGGAAAACCCCTCCGGAGCGGCCGGCTCGCCCTTACCGCCGGGCCGGCGGGGCACGCTCGCCGACCTTTCGGAGGACGAACGGCAAGATGCCGCCCGAGCGGTAGTACTCCATCTCGGGCTCGGAGTCGATGCGGATCCGGGCCCGGAAGCGTCGCTCCGTACCCCCCTCGTCGGTCGCGACGACCTCGAGTTCCCCGTGGGGCCCGAAAGCTCCCCCCTCGGGGACTCGGAGGGCAAAGGTCTCACGACCGGTGAGCCCGAGGGAATTCACGCTCTCCCCGGGCCGGAATTCCAGCGGCAGAACGCCCATCCCGACGAGGTTGCTCCGGTGGATCCGCTCGTAACTTTGGGCGATCACGGCCCGAACTCCGAGCAGCCGGGGGCCCTTGGCCGCCCAGTCCCGCGAACTGCCCTGTCCGTAATTCGCTCCCGCGAGCACGAGTAAGGGAACTCCTTCCGTCCGGTACCGCTCAGCGGCCCCGAACACCGTCAGCAGGTCATTGGAGGGCAGGTGCCGGGTCCACCCGCCTTCCTGGGGCGCGACCAGGGCGTTCTTGATGCGGACATTCGCAAAGGTCCCGCGGATCATGACCTCGTGGTTGCCTCGACGCGTGCCAAAGGTGTTGAAGTCGGCCGGCGCCACGCCGTGCGACTGAAGGTACTGTCCCGCAGGGCCGTCCGCCGGAATCTCGCCCGCCGGCGAGATGTGGTCCGTGGACACCCGATCCCCGAGCACCACGAGCGCTCGCGCCCCATCCAGGACCCGGGACTGGGTGGGCAACGCCGGGGGCGAGAGATCGAAGTAGGGCGGCTCGCGGAGGTAGGTCGAGTCCGGGTCCCAGCGATACACGGGTCCTTGCAGATCCGGGAGCTGCTCCCAGTGCGGGTCCCCGATGGTGATCTTCCGGTACTCGTCCACGTACATGCCGGCGGTCAAACTCTTCTCGACCATGGCGCGGACCTCTTCGGGTCGGGGCCACAGATCCCGAAGGTAGACCGGGTGACCCTCGGCATCGCGGCCGAGCGCCTCGCGCGTGAGGTCGATATCCATCCGCCCCGCGAGCGCGTAGGCGACGACGAGCATCGGGGACATCAGATAATTGGCCCGGACCAGGTTGTGGATCCGAGCCTCAAAGTTCCGGTTCCCGCTCAGGACGGCGGCGACGTAGAGATCGCCGTCCTTGACCGCGGATTCGACGGCCGGCGGGAGCGGCCCGGCGTTGCCGATGCACGTGGTACATCCGTAGCCCACCAGGTTGAATCCTAGCGCGTTCAACGAGGGCGTGAGACCGGCACGATCGAGGTAGTCCGTGACGACCTTGGACCCCGGCGCGAGCGAAGTTTTCACGTACGAAGGCGGATGCAGGCCCTTGGCCTGGGCCTTCTGCGCCAGCAGCCCGGCACCGATCATCACCGACGGATTCGATGTGTTGGTGCAGCTGGTGATGGCCGCAATAACGACAGTGCCGTCGTGGACTCGGCCATTCGCGGGCGCTACTCCGCCGCTTCCCGGCGCGCCGTCGGGCTGGAGAGGGTCATCGGCCGGATAGGCGGGACTGGCGGAAGCAGCCGCGGGGCGACTCGTTCGATAGGCTGCGAGAGCTGCACGGAAGGACGTCGGAGCTTGGGAGAGCGGCACGCTTTCGTCCGGGTTTCGGGGCCCCGAAACGGTTGGCACGATGCTCGACAGGTCGAGCAGGAGTTCTTCGTCAAACTCGAGCGACTCCGACTCGGGGTCACTCCAGAGGCCCTGGCGCTTGGCATACGCCTCCACGCGAGCGAGGACCGGCTCGGGCCGTCCGGTCCCGCGGAGATACGATAGCGTCGCCTCGTCGACGGGGAACAATGCCGAGGTTGCGCCGTACTCGGGACACATGTTGGAGATTGTCGCCCGATCGGGAACGGTCAGATGGCGAAGGCCGGGGCCGTAGAATTCCACGAACTTGTCGACCACGCCGTGCTCCCGCAGCTTGCGAGCGACCGTCAGCACCAGATCGGTCGCCGTGGAGCCGGCCGGGAGCTCTCCGGTCAGGCGCACGCCCACCACGGTAGGGGTGGACAGAAAGTAGGGCTCCCCGAGCATGGCCGCTTCGGCTTCGATACCCCCGACGCCCCAACCGAGGACACCGGCTCCGTTGACCATGGTCGTGTGGGAGTCGGTGCCGATCACCGTGTCCGGATACACGACGGCGCCGCCGTCGTGCTCGGCTCTCGTAACGACCGACGCGAGGTACTCCAGGTTGACCTGGTGCACGATGCCGTTACCAGGCGGAACGACTCGGAATTGCTCGAAGGCGGTACGCGCCCATCGGAGGAGAACGTAGCGTTCGGAGTTTCTTTGATACTCGTGATCAAGGTTGATCAGCAGGGACCCCGGCTTCCCGTAACTGTCGACCTGTACCGAGTGGTCCACGACCAGATCGACCGGAATGTCCGGGTTGACCAGGGTCGGGTCCAGCTTCCCGCGGAGCGCAGCCGACCGGAGCGCCGTGAGGTCGACCAGCACCGGAACGCCCGTGAAATCCTGCAGGAGGATCCGTTCCGGCCGGAACGGGAACTCCCCCTTCCACTGCCGGTGCTCTCCGTGGGCCAGCGCCCGAAGCATCTCGGCCTCCTCCCGAGAACCGCTCGCGTGACGGAGGAGATTTTCGAGGAGGACTCGGATGGTCTTCGGGCGTCGCTGCAGTCGGGAACGATCGATACCGGGAATCTTGTCGATCGCGTAGAGAACGGAGGTTTCCCCACCCGCGGAGAAGGGTTCGGTAACGCCCCACGAATCTCCCTGATGCCTCATTCCACGCCCTCCCGCTGCGAACGGATTCCCGGGCGAGTCCCGGGACTCTTATCCCTGTTGCCCGGGGGCACGGCGGTCTCGGTCGACCCTTCGTCCGAAGGCCCGGCCATCGCACGAGGGAGTAAGTTCCGATTCACTCCGGAGTTAAGCCGCGGCCCCTGGATGGAAAGCGCACGAGCTTTCCGTATGCATAGTCTCCCCCGCATCGTGGGTGCCATCACGGACCCGGATCGCCCCCTCGGGGTGGCGTTGCTGGACCGTCGGGGCCGTCTTAGGTCGGCCAACCCTGCGATGCTGGAGCTACTTGGGGGTGGCCCGGGACTCCTGAGTAGCAGTTTGCTCGAGCTCGCCGCCTTTGCGGAGGCCGGCTTGGAGGGCCCGCTGGGGCTCGCCCTCCGCGAGGGCCGGGCCTCTGCAGTCCGGGCGGCCCGGTACCAACCCCGACCGGGGAAGGAACTCCTGCTCGACGTGGAGTTCCAACCGGTACTCGGTCCGGACGGGGAACCCGATGTCGTGGTCCTGCTCTTTGCCGACGTGACCGCAGGACCTTACCAGGCGGGCCGGGCCGCGATGTTCTTCCAGGCGTTCCAGCATAGCACCAACGCCATCGAAATCACTGATCGGGATGGCGTGTACGTCGACGTGAACCCGGCGTTCGAGCGTATCTACGGGTACACTCGGGCCGAAGTCGTCGGGCAACGTCCTCGGCTGATCTCCAGCCCGAAGACGCCCCGGAGCGTCTTCGTCGACATGTGGGCGGCGCTGCGGGATCCCAAGCGTGGCGTGTGGTCCGGCGAGATCACGAACGTCGACCGGAACGGACGGGAACATCCTGTCTTCCTGGACGTGAGTGCCCTCCGTGACTCGTCCGGACAGCCCGTCTACTACGTCGGGGTGGCGACCGACCTGACAGAGCTCAAGACCATTCAGCTGCAGAGCATCCGGGCGGAGCGACTGGCTTCGCTGGGACAGCTTGCTGCCGGCGTAGCCCACGAACTCAACACCCCGCTGGCGAACATCATGCTCATTGCCGAGTCCCTCCAACGCCGCGGTCGATCTCCCTGGGTCGCCTCTCGGGCCGAGGCGGTCATCGGGCAGGTGGATGTGGCTTCCCACGTTGTCTCGGGCCTACTCGATTTCGGCCGATACCACCCCGCAGTGACCGAACCGGTAGAGCTGGAGCCGCTCGTCAAGGAGGCCATCTCCTTCGTCAAGGGAAAACGATCCCCCGACGTCGAGGTCGTGGTTACGTCGACGCTCGGCGGTCTCCAGGTCCCAGTGAACCGGGTTCAGATCCTTCAGGTGCTGGTGAATATTCTGAACAACGCGTACGATGCCATGAACGACCACGGGCAGATCCGGGTCGAGAGTCGTCTCGCCGGACGTGTGGTCGAAATTGCGGTCTCGGACAACGGTCCGGGGATTCCGGACGAAGTACTCCCGCACATTTTCGAGCCGTTCTTCACGACCAAGAGCGACGGGAAGGGTACCGGCTTGGGCCTAGCGATCTGCCACGGGATCGTCACGAGCCACGGCGGGACCCTCGGCGTAGGCACCGCGCTAGGTAAGGGAACGACCTTTACGATCCGGCTGCCACTCCCAGCCCTCCCGGCCCTGAACTCCGAGGGTAGGAAAACTCCGGCCTCACAACCGACCAGCGTTAAGTCGCCGAGGACCTCACCCAGTCATGCGCATCCTCGTCGTGGACGATGACCCCATCTTCCGCGAGGAATTGACCACCTTCCTCTCGGACCAGGGACACACCACCTTCGAGGCGCCCTCGGTACGCCGGGCACTGGAGATCCTGGAGTCCGAGAGCGTAGATGTGCTCTTTTCGGACCTGAAGATGCCGCGGCAGAGCGGCCTGGACCTCCTCGGTGAAGTTCACCGACGGTGGCCGAGCATCTTCACCGTGATGGTCACCGGATTCGCCACAGTCCAGACCGCGGTCGAAGCGATGAAGGAGGGCGCCTTCGACTACATCGCCAAGCCGTTCCGAACGGCCCAGCTCGAGCAGGTCCTTCACCTCATCGAAGAACAGCGAGCCTTCCGCGACAGCCATCTGCCGACCGGGACCGCTGTCGAACTGGCCCGCGAGCTGGCGCGCCGAAACCATACGCGAATTCTGTACGCCGACGTGCCTCCGGCCCCGAAGGGAGAGGCCCTCGAGTTCCTGGCCTTCGACGGGCGTTCTCCCTCGGAGCTCCCCCATGCGCTAGAGACCTTTCTGCAGCAGAACCCGACGGGGGGCCTCGTCGTTGCGCAAGCCGACCGGATGGTGGCGGGTCACCGGCTCGAGGATATCGTCGCAGTCCTCGAGAACCTCCGCCAGCGCCTCGAGGGTAAGGGGCCGTTGGCGATCAGCATCGATCCGACCCGGCTATCCAAAGGCCAGGCCGAGGCGCTCCGGACCGCGGTCACCGCCCCCGCGGTGCAGACGGCGCTGGAAGCGCTGTCGAGTCCGATTCGGCGACGGGTGCTCTTCCGGCTGACCAAGGGACCGGCCAGCTTCAGCGAGGCGATGCACGCGGCCGAGCTGGACGACTCCCCGAAGCTGGCCTTTCATCTACACCGGCTCGTCGACGAGGGGCTGATCGCCCACCTGGGAGAGCAGTACCGTCTCACACCCAAGGGCCAGAGCGCCGTGACCGTACTCCGAGAGATGGAGGACATTGCCGCCGGCAAGGGCTCGAAGACGGTCGTCTATCAGACCCCGCCGACGGCCGCGCCGGTAAGTGGGACCCCTGCTGCGGCCGCAGTTCGAAAGAAGCGGCGGTGAACCCGGTCGTCGGCACGAGCGGGACGTCCGGGGGTACTCGCGGGCACGTCAGCCCGGCTTGACTGGGTTTCCTAATACCGGTCCATCGGATGGGAGCGGCGAGGCGGACACCGATGGTGGAACTGGTTCGCAAGCGCCAGGTCGAGCAAGGGTGGCTCGTCCAGCACTCGGAGGGACTGAAGACCGCATTCCGAGTGATCTTCGGCGGCGTCTGGCTCATCGATGGGGCCCTGAAGTTTGCCCCGGGGCTCGTCGCGCAATTTCCGGCCATGGTCGCCCAGGCTGGACAGGGCCAACCCGCCTGGTTGCATCCCTGGTTCAGTTTCTGGGCCAGTCAAGCCGCCGCGGCTCCGGCGTTCTGGGTCTACGCCACCGGAACGTTGGAACTGGCCCTCGCCTTCTGCCTGATCTTTGGCTTCCTCCGGAAGGTCGCGTACGCCGGTGGAATTGTGCTGAGTCTGCTCATCTGGGCGGTCCCGGAGGGCTTCGGTGGGCCGTACGGCCCGGGGGCCACCGACATTGGAACCGGCATCGTCTATGCGATCATGTTCCTCGCGCTGATCACGCTGAACGCGGGATACGGGCCCAGCCGCTGGAGCCTCGACTACTACATCGAGGAACGGTGGCCTCGGTGGGGCGCTTACGCCGAGTTCCAGAAGCTTGTCCCGCCGGAAGACCTGGACTCGATCCCCGTCGAGCGGGCGGGATCGGGCGCCTAGCGACTCCCACACGCTGCGTCAAGCCGACTTGAGATGGGATATTTCCCCGCGCCACGGCATTCCCTGTCGTCGGGTCGTTGGTGGTATCGCTGTCGCAGCCAGCGGTGCTTCTAAGGGCCCGGCACCGAGGGTCGGGTCGCTACAGACGGAATGAGTCCGCCCTGACAGTCAGAGGAGGCCGATGACCCGACCCTCGGATGTGAGGTCAATCTGTTCGGACAGAGGCCGCCGGGGGAGCCCGGGCATGGTCTGAATCTCACCGAGATACGCCACGGTGAAGCCGGCCCCGGCCGACCGGGAGAACCGGCGAACGGTCGGGACAAACCCGGTCGGACGGCCGCGGACCGTCGGGTCGTCGGACAACGAGAGGGGCGTCTTCGCGACACAGACCGGGCCCTCGGCCTCCTGGATTCGCCGGAGCATCGCGAGAGTTTCCTGGGCCGCCGGGGCGATCGTCAGGCCCGCGCCACCGTAAATCTGCCGAACGATCATCTCAACCGCAGCCTCGATGGAGGTCGTCGGAGGATAGAGCGCACGAGAGTGGCCTCCCCGTCCGCAGACCTCTACGACCTTCGCGGCCACGTCCGACGCCCCCTTTGCCCCGTCCACGAACGCGGTGGACTCGGCGTAGGCCAGGTGCCGCTCCTCGCAGAACGCCTTCAGCAATCCGAGCTCCTCTGCGGTGTCGCCGGGGAATCGGTTCGCCACCACAACGGGCTCGATGCCTAGCGTCCGGAGATTGCCCACGTGCTGCTCGAGGTTGGGGAGGCCGCGGGACACCGCGGCCGGGTCCGGGAGCGAGTCCCGGTCATCGGGGACCCCGCCATGATACCGGAGTCCACGTAGAGTAGCGACGAGGACAGCGCCCGCAACGTCGAACCCGGCGAGCCGACCGACGATGTCCACGAACTTTTCCGCTCCGAGGTCCGTCGCAAATCCGGCCTCGACGACACAGTAGTCCGCCGTGGCTAGGCCTAGCTCAATCGAAAGACGGCTGCAAGTGCCGTGAGCAATGTTGGCGAAGGGTCCCCCGTGGATGAGCGCGGGTGTCCCATCTCCGGTCTGGAGCAGATTCGGTTCGAGCGCGAATCGGAGAAGGGCGGCGGCCGCCCCGGCAGCTTTGAGGTCCTCCACGCGCACAGGCTCTCCGGTCTTCCGGAATCCCAACAGAATGCGGCCGATCCGCGCCTTCAGGTCCGCGTAGTCCTGCGCGAGTCCCAGGACCGCTGTGATCTCCGAGGCGGCGGCGATGACGAAGCTCCCGGGTTGTGGCGGCTCGCGGGGCCCGCCCTGAGCGCTGGTGACGATCTGGCGCAGCGGGCGATCCTCGACGTCCAGCGTGCGGGGCCAGAGCCGAACGCTGCCGTCGATGCCAAGGGGATTCCCTTGGAAGATGTGGTTGTCGAAAACGGCGGCGATCAGGTTGTGGGCGGCAGCAATCGCGTCCAGGTCGCCCGTCAATCCGAGGTTGATGGTCTCCGCGGGCTCGACGGTGGCCTGGCCCCCTCCCGCAGCGCCACCCTTGATTCCGAAGACCGGTCCCAGCGAGGGCTGCCGAAGGCAGACCACTGCACGGTAGCCCGCCAGGCGGAGCGCCATCGCGACCGCGATCGAGGTCACGGTCTTGCCCTCGCCGTGCTTCGTCGGAGTCATCGCCGAAACCAGGACGATCCTTCCGCGGCGTGAACCAGCCGCCAGAGACCGGACCAACCCGACCGGGACCTTCAGGGCCTCTCCACGGTACGGTCGGAGGTCCGACGGAGTGAGACCAAGGTCCTGGGCCACGTCGTCGATAGGTCGCACCGTGCTCACGCCCCTCGGCGACCGCGCTTGGGAGTGCGTCGGTACAGAAGCGTCACCCCGACACAGCGTCGAGGATGGTGCGGGAAGCGGCGACCGCTTCGTCCTCCGTCCATGCCTGCACAATGAAGTACCAGCCGAGTACCAGGAGCAGCAGTAGGTTCGGGTCGCTGCGGCCCTCCGGACTGACGCTGACCAAGCCGCCCGCGAGCCGTGCCTCCTCTCGAACCGGCTCGAAGCTCGCGAGCTCCTTGCCAGCCGCGCTCTGAAACTCCCACGCCGGGATCCAGAAACCTGTACGGGCCCACCGGTACACCGTTCCGTCCGAAAGCTGAGCCAGGCTCTGGCTCACGTGCACATGGAGCTCGGCCACCGGCTTGCCCGAATCGGCGTCGTGGACGGCCACGATGGGCCGAACGAATCCATGCCGGCGGAGCGTCCACTTCACTCCCGCTCCCTCGGCGACCGCGAGTGACTCGACCGGCCGATCCCACCGCAAGGTCGCAATCGGATCCTTCCCAGACTCCAAGTGGTACGAGTGGGCCTCCGGCCCCCTTGTCCAGCGGAGCCCTTCCATCTCGGCGGCGGACAGCGGCTGCATATGGCTAGCGCGTTCCCACGGACCGCGCGGGCAAAAAGGCCACGGTAGGCGGCCCGGGGGCCCCGCCCGCCCCGGACCCCCAGCCCTCCTCCACCCTTGGCTGCTCGGGAGGAGCGGACCCCTCCCCCAATAGACTCTGCATGTCAACACGTAGCAAATGGAGCCCAATATATGCGTCTATATTCTATACTCATGTCCTACATATATTCCGGTTCCCTCGCTCCGGCGAGATGGATGAACCAAGCAGCGCTCGGACTCGGTCGGCGAGTCCGTGGACCCCCTCCTCGCTCGTGGAGGAGGATGACAGAGCAAACCTCGCCCGAAGACTCCAACGGATGGGCACCGTGACGATCGGTGTTTCCCTGCCTCGAGAGTGGGTCGGTACCCGCAACCTCTCGGTCGGCAGCACGGTGTTCCTGCGCGCACTGGCCGATGGGTCCTTGCTCATTCAGGACCGGGACCCCTCCCTCGACCGGGCCTCTGTGGAGGTCCTCGTTCAGCCGGATCGTTCCCGGGAGCATACCTTCCGGGACCTCGTGGCGGCGTACCTTGCCGGCGCCCGGGAATTCGTGATCCGGGAGAAGGACGGCATTACCCCGGAGACCATGGCGGTCGCCAAGACCTTCGCACGGCGTACCCTCCAGCCCGAGATTGTCTCGGAGGACCGGGGGGTCCTCGTGCTGCGGGACGTTTCGCGGGGTGCTGAGCTCGACGTCGTGCCACTCCTCCGGCGGATGTTTCAGATCGTCCTGGGGCTGCAGCAGGAAGCCGCGCGCACCTGGTCCGAACCGGACCGGTGGCGAGGCACTCGGTGGGAGCAGCGGGACGACGAGGTCGACCGACACGCTTGGTTGATCGAGCGCATCCTGGCCCTCCGTCTCGCGGGTGCCGTTCCGGGAGCCGACGGAGGCTCCCCGACGGACCGCCCATTGCAGACTCTCATCCTGGTGCGGTCCCTCGAACGGATCGGCGACCACGCCGTCCAGATCGCCGACCAGGGCCTCCGGTGGGCTGAAACGTCCCCTCCCGACCGCGTAGTGCGCCCCGTCTCGGAGTTCCATGGCCAAGTGATGGACCAGCTCCGGGCGGCCTTCCGCGTGGCGTCTGAGGAACGAGACGCCCTCCACGCCAACGACGTGATCGATGTCGGGGAGGCGCTTCACGCCACCTATACGACGCTGACCGAGGGCTTGTTCACTCGGAGCGCGGGGACCGGACTTTCGGCTCTTGCGGCCGTCCCCCTCGGGCTGATCCTCCAATCCATAGACCGGACGGTGTCGTATGCCCAGGACATCGCCGAAGTCGGACTGGACCGGAGCACCGTCGTTTCCATCGAGGACGGCGCGGCTGCGGCGAATCCGTCCGCAATTCCCCCCACCCCTCGGACGCCCCGAGGCACCCCTCGAGCACCGAGCCGGGTGGGCGGACCCCTTAACGCGCCACGGAATCGAAGGAGAAAACAGGAGAAGGAACCAGAATGAGCGCACCAAACCAACAGAGCGAGACGATTCAGAGCAAGGGGTCCAGCCGAACCGGCTGGTACGCCGCGGTTGCGGTGATCATCGTTGTGATCATCCTGTTCGCGGGACTGTACGCTGCCGGCTACATCGGCAAGAAGACCACGACCCCGTCGGGCCCTGGAGCGTGTACGAGTGTCACAATCCTGGGCGCGGGCTCGACCTTTGTGGAACAGCTACAGGACGAGTGGGCGTCGGTCTACAAGACCGGCTCCGTGGACTATGACGCGGTCGGCAGCGGTGCCGGTATCTCCGACATCACGGCCAAGACCGTGACCTATGGAGCGAGTGACGCACCGTTGAACACCACCCAAGCCGCCGCTGCGCCCGGGCTCCTAACGATGCCCGAGACGGCGGGTGCAGTTGCGGTGATTTTCAACCTGCCGGGCGTTAGCTTCCCCCTCGGCTACTCCCTGAACGTCACCGGGCAGATCCTCGCGGCGATCTACCTCGGCACCATCTCAACGTGGAACAACTCGGCCCTGGTCGCGCTGAACCCGAAGCTCGCCGACGTCAACCAGACGATTGCGGTCTACCACCGGTCCGATGGAAGCGGAACGAGCTACGCCTTCACGCAGTTCCTCTCGGACAGCAACGCGACCTGGAAGAACACCATTGGCTACAGCACCCTTCCCAACTGGCCGGCCACCCCCTTGGGCGGCGGTGAAAAGGGTAGCTCGGGGATTGCGGGAACCGTCAAGATCACCCCGTACTCGCTTGGGTACGTCGATCTCGGCGAAGCCGCGTCCAACGTCATCTCGTACGCCGCAGTGGAGAACCCCTCCGGAAAGTTCGTGATCCCGACGGTCAACGACACGGCCTCGGCCATCTCGGACATCCTGGCGACGGTAACCCTCCCCGCGGGCAGTGCGAGCTGGGCGGACGTGTCGATGATCAACGCGCCGGGCGCCAAGGACTACCCGCTCGCGACGTTCTCGTACATGCTGTTCTACCAGGCGGCCAACGACAACCCCGTGATCACCAGCTCATCCTACGCCTCGACGTTCGCGAACTGGTTGAACTGGACCGTCACCAAGGGTCAGTCCTACTCGGGCCAGCTGTACTACATCCCACTCCCCTCCTCCGTCGTGACGGCGGACCAGACGACCATCGCGTCGATGACCTACAACGGGGCCGCGATCGCGTCGTGCACGTAGAGGCGAGTTCAGCTAGGTAGACACGCCAGGCCGGGATTCTGCGTCGATGCTCCGAGGCGCGCGGACTCCCGGCCGAACCTTTTCCAGTCGGCTACGACGGGCCCTCGACCTGGGCTTCATGGGCCTCACGCTCGCGGTGGCCGTCGGAATCCTCGCTCTGCTCACGGCGTTCGTCCTAGTGCTCATCCACGGAGCCCAGCTGTCCATCGCTCGATTCGGCATCTCCCTCCTGGGCAACCCGCACTGGAACCCGAGTGCGAATGTGCTGGGTCTTCTCCCCTTCATCATCGGAACGCTCCTTACGTCGGCGATTGCACTCATCATCGCGGTGCCGCTCAGCATCGGCATCGCGGTGTTCCTGTCGGAGCTGACCCCCCGATGGATCTCGGAGCCGTTCGGATACCTGGTGGAGCTGCTCGCCGCGGTACCGTCCGTGATCTTCGGCGTCTGGGGGATCTTCATCCTGATCCCGTTCATGCGTACGACAATCGACCCTGCGCTCGAGAAGTGGAATCTCTCGTTCAACCGACTGCTCCACGTGAACGTTCCCGTCTTCACGGGCCCGATCCTCGGTTCGGGGGTGCTGACCGCCGGCGTGATCCTGGCGATCATGATCATTCCAACGATCTCGGCCATCAGCCGGGAGGCCCTCCGGGCCGTCCCGCAGCAGCAACGGGAGGCCGCGCTGGGCCTCGGGGCCACTCACTGGGAGAGTACGCGCATCTCGGTGCTGAGCTACGCGCGCATCGGCATCGTGGGCGCGGTCATCCTCGGATTGGGACGAGCGGTCGGAGAAACGATGGCCGTTACGATGGTCATCGGCAACTCGAACTTCATCCCGCGGAGCCTCTTCGACCAGGGGCAGACGATCGCGAGCCTCATCGCCAACGACTTCCTCTCGGAGTACAGCTCTCCGCTCGCCGCGAGCGCCTTCATCGAAGCCGCCCTCGTGCTTCTGGTGATCACACTCGCGATCAACGTCGGTGCCCGCATCCTGGTCTGGCGACTGGTGGCCCGGGGCGGCGGAGGAGGGGCGAATGAAATTTAACCGGGATGGCCGCCGTCGGATCTTCAACTGGGTCGTGAGCGGACTCTGCTTCCTCTGTGTCGTTGCTGCGCTGATCCCGCTCCTGAGCATCATTTACACGGCCGTGATCAACGGAGGCCGCGTCCTGAGTTTCAACTTCCTGGTCGCACCCCTCTCGTTCGGGTTCTGCACACCGGGTGTCAGTTGCTACGGAGGCATCGGGCCGGCGCTAGCAGCGACCCTGATCGTCGTGGGCATCGCGTCCGGTATTTCCGTTCCGACGGGCGTTCTGGCGGGAATCTACCTCTCAGAGTATGGGAAGAACCGGCTCGGGCGATCCATCAGTTTCTTCACCGACGTGATGACCGGCTCGCCGTCGATCGTGGTCGGGCTGTTCGTCTACGCGGCCTTCGTCTACTTCGAACCCCGACTGGCCTTCAGTGCCCTATCGGGCTCCGTGGCGCTCGCGGTGATCATGATCCCCATCGTGACGCGGACGACCGAGGAGGGGCTCCGTCTAGTCCCGAACGCGCTTCGGGAAGGCGCCTACGCACTCGGAATCCCCCGATACCGGGCCGTGGTGCAGATCGTGCTCAGTACCGGCCGGAGCGTCGTGATCACCGGGGTGGTGCTCGCGGTGATGCGGGCGGCGGGCGAGGTAGCGCCGCTCCTGCTCACGGCCTTCTGGAACAACAATGGGTTCACCGGCATCAACCAGCCGGCCGGTCTCCTCGGGCCGCTCATCTACATGGACGCGGAGAGCCCGTCGCCCTATCTCGTCGCCGCGGCGTGGGGCGCCTCGCTCATTCTGATCCTGCTCATGCTCGGAATCAGCCTGGCCGCCCGGATCGCGTTGCGCAAACGTTTCACGTAGCCAAGGAGAGCGAACGACGTGCAGGGAGAGGCGTTTGGCAAGTCCACTCAACTGAATCACGATGCGTCGCCGGCGAAGATGTCGGTGGCCGGCCTCTCCGCCTACTACGGGAAGAAGAAGGCCATCTCCAACGTTTCTCTCGATTTCCGGCAGAACAGCGTGACGGCCATCATCGGTCCGTCGGGTTGCGGGAAGTCCACCCTGATCCGGTGCCTCAACCGGATGCACGAGGTCACGCCGGGTGGCTGGGTGGAGGGGAAGGTCCTCTTGGACGGGGAGGATATCCTCGACCAGGACCCGGTGTCGGTCCGCCGTCGGATCGGGATGGTCTTCCAGAAGCCGAACCCGTTCCCCACAATGTCGGTCTATGACAACGTCGCGGCGGGGCTCCGGCTCAACGGGGTCCGCAAACGCGAGATCCTCGACGCGGCCGTGTTGCGGAGCCTGAAGCAGGCGGCGCTCTGGGACGAGGTCAAGGAGAACGTGCACGGCTCCGGGAACCGGCTCTCGGGCGGACAACAGCAGCGGCTGTGCATCGCCCGAGCACTGGCCATCGAGCCCGAGGTTATCCTGATGGACGAGCCGTGTTCCGCCCTCGACCCGATCGCGACCGCGAAGATCGAGGACCTGATCTTCGACCTCCAAAAGACCTACACCGTCGTGATCGTGACCCACAACATGCAGCAGGCGGCGCGGGTGGCGGAGTATACCGCGTTCATGTACCTGGGCGAACTCATCGAGTTCGACCGAACGAAGAAGATCTTCGAGCAGCCGGCGCAGAAACTGACCGAGAATTACATCACCGGGAGGTTTGGATAATGCCCACGGCCGTCGAGCGAAAGGCGCTCTCCGAGGCGCTCGAACACCTCAATGAGAACATGCGCACCATGTCGGAGCTCGCCGTCCTGGCGATCCGAAAGGCCGTCGAGGCGCTGGAGAAGGGCCGCAGCCATGACGCCGACGAAGTCTTCACCCTCGACCAGGAGATCTACGGTCTCAAGCAGAAGATCGAGCACTCCTGCATTGAGCTCATCGCCCTGTACGCTCCCGTGGCGAGCGACCTCCGGACGATCACCGCCTCCCTCGAGATCACCACGGACCTGGACCGCATCGGGCGCTACTCCAAGGACATCGCCGAAGCGGCGGAGAAGCTCCGGGGGATGAGCCGGGAGAGCCTCGGGAAGGTGGGAAACCTGACCCGGATGGCCGACCTCACGATCCAGATGATCGAGACGTCGGTCAACGCCTTCGCGCAGCGCCAGGCGGAGCCGGTCCGGGACATCGTCCGCACCGACGACGCGATCGATGCCCTGCACGACGAGGTCTTTCAGGAACTCGTCGAGAAGATGACCGACCAGTCGGTTTCGCCGCGAGTCGGCGCCCAGTACATCCTCATCAACCGCTATTTCGAGCGGCTCGCCGACCACGCGGTCAACATCGGTCTGGACGTGATCTACATGATCACCGCCGAGCGGCCCATCAAAACGAAGCGGCGGGACGCGACTCCCCGGGGCACCGAGCCCGCTGCGTCGTCCACCGGAACCAGCTAGGGCCGTCGGAACGGAAGCTCCATGGGCCGACCCGGTGCCCCGCTCGTACCGCGGTCCCTGCGGCGGGCACTGACTGAAACCGGGCCGATCGGCTCCACCACGCATCAGCTCTCGGTCCGCCTCGAGACGCCGGAATCCGAATTGGACGCCCTCCTGGAGCGTCTGGCCCTCCACGGGGACGTCGTCCGGATCGGCCGGGGGCTCTGGCTCCTCGCAGCCTACGCGGAGCTCGACCGGCGGGAGGATTTCCATGCTCCCGAAGAGTATGTCGAACGCTTCGCACACGAGAACGGAGTGGTCCTCGGCCGGTACGAGGGGCCGATCACCTTCTCCGACAACACGGTAGCCCCAGTCCATCGGTGGTGGCCCTATGTGCAGGGTTTTTCCGCCGACTTCGTGGCCGGCGTCCTCCAGGACGAAGGGCTGAGTCCCGGCTCGACCGTGCTGGACCCATTCGCCGGCAGTGGAACCACCCTCGTCGAGGCGCGGAGAGCGGGTCATCGTCCCTGGGGGACGGAGCTGCTGCCACCGGCGGCGCTGGCCGCCCGGGTGAAGACGCGTTTCGAGCTGCCGAGTGCCCGGCTGCTCTCCCAAGCCCGGACGGTCCTCCGAACTGCCGCCCGTCGGACGCCGTCTTCGGTGCCCTTCCTACGGGAGACCTCTCGGCAGTTTCTGGCCGCCACCCTCCGTGACCTGACGCGGCTGCGGGACGCGCTCCCGGGCGCCACCGACCCGATGAGCGAAGCGCTGCGTGTGGCGTTCGGCCGCATACTGATTCCCGTGAGTCGGCTCCGTCGGTCCCCGTGCTTGGGCTACGGTCGGCCGGACGCGGACCAGCCGCGGGATCCGTTCACCGAGTTCCGGAACGCGGTTGACGAAATGGCTCAGGACCTGGACTTCCTGACGCAATCCCGTTCGCGCTGGGGCCCGGCCGGCCACGTCTGGCAGCGCGACGCTCGGAACCTGGATCTACCCCCCAGCTCGGTCGACCTCGCGGTGACCAGCCCGCCCTACGTCAACGGCATGGACTACGTGAACAACTACAAGCTCGACCTCGCCTGGCTCGGGTACGCGAAGGGGTATGCCGACCTGCGGCGACTTCGCGAAGCCCTGGTGGCCTGCGACAATCTCGGCCGCGCGGCGGTCCGGCCCCATCTGGGCACGGACGATGTGCCGGACCGGTGGCTCCGGGAGATTCTCCGGCAAATCCGGAGCAACGTGGACCAGAAACGAAGTTATCGTAGAGACGACGCCCACGGAGTGGTCAAGCGATACTTCTTGGACCTCCGGCCGGTGCTTGCCGCCGTGTACCGTGCACTCCGGCCCGGGGGCCGCTTCCGATTGGTCGTGGGCGACTCGCTCCTCGCGGGCACCTACGTTCCCGGCGACCTGTTGACGGCTCGACTGGGCGCCGACGTCGGGTTTCACATCACCGCCGTCGACATCGCTCGGCGCCGGTGGTCCGGACAACGGCGCGATTTCCCGCTTCGAGAGACGGTCGTCACTCTGCAACGTCCGGTGGGAGACTCGTAGCGCCGGAGGGATGGATGCCGCGGTCCAAGCCCAGCGCTCGGGAGGCCACGTTCCTTCGGGCCGAGATCGCCCGCTCCGCGCGACGGGCCGAGGCGGGGCTTCGGGCCGCGGCCTATCGGGAGATGCCCGATCCCGAGACCCTGCATCGTCTGCATCGGGACCTCCGCGAACTTCGCGTTACGCACCGTCTGCTCCTACCCGTACCGAAGGCCGGAACCCCGGAGGACGCGATCGACCGTCGCCTGCGAAAATTGGCCGGCCTGGTCGGAGAGGTCCGGGACCGCGATGTGGCCATCGACCTCCTCCTGCGCGCGGGCCGCGACGCGGACCCGAAGCTTCGGCAGAATCTTCGGACACAGCTCCGGCACGAGGGCGAGGTGGGGCGGCAGCTCCTCCGAGCGGCGGCTCGTGCCGAAATAGACCGTCGCTTGCTCCAGACGGTCATCCGAGACGTGGCTGGGGCCTCGGTGCCTGGTCCCGCTCGGCTCCGCCGGGAGCTGCAGTCTGCGCTGGCCCAGCACCATCAGACGGTCGTCCGCGCGTTCCGTCGTGGCCTCAAGAAGCCCTCGACCCGTCGGCTGCATCGGCTCCGGATCGCTCTCCGCAACGCCCGGGCGCTGCGGGTCCTGGTCGGTCGCGCAACGGGGCACCCGGCCGAGTCCGTACCGGCCGAGCTCGAGAAGCTCCAGCGGACCCTCGGTCGCCTGCACGACCTCGACATGGTCACCGAGCGGATCACGGGCCTTCCGTCCGGGGAGAATCTCGACCGCTGGGAGCGTCAATGGCGTCGGGCCCGCAAATCGGAGCGGATCCAGGTCCTGGCGCGCATGCAACGGAAGCGGACCCGGAAGTCGCTTTCCTGGCTAGCCCTAGGACCTGCCGAGGACCAATGACTGAATCTCTGCGTGACCCGACGGGGAGTTCATAGGCCGGGGGGACTTGCGCGTGACACCACTGACGATGTCGGCGAGTTCCCCTGTCCTCCTGACCGAGATCCGGCCCGGAGAGGCGAGCCAGCTGGCCGTCATCGACCTGGGCTCGAACACGGCACGGCTGGCAATCTTCGAGGTCACGGGCGAGGGCGGGCTGCGGACCGTCTATGAGGTGAAGGAGGTTCCACGGCTCGGGAAGGGTGTCCGTGACGACCTCTCCCTCTCGCCCGGAGCCATCGAGCGCGGGCTGGCCACCCTAACCCGATTTTCCCGACACCTCACGGTCATGGGGAATCCTCCCACCATCGCCGTCGCGACGAGTGCGGTACGCGACGCGCCGAACGGGCGAGCGTTCATCGAGCGGATCGCCCGGAGGACCGGCATCCTGATGCGCGTGATCTCCGGCGAGGAGGAAGCTCGCCTGGGCTATCTGGGCGTGGCGTCGGCCTGGGAGCTCGACCGGGACGTGATCGCGGACCTGGGCGGCGGCTCGCTCCAGCTTGCGTCGACCCGCAGCGGTCAGCTCGAGCGGTCGAGCAGCCTCCCCCTGGGCGCGCTCCGAATGACGCAGGACTTCCTGCGGCACGACCCTCCCAAGCGCAAGGAGCTGGAGGCAGCACGGGACCACATCCGGAAGGAGCTCGCCGCGACGCCGCTGCCCCGTCCTTCGGAGCGGCTGCGGATCTTCGGCGTCGGAGGAACGATCCGGTGCCTCGCCCGGGTGGCGATGGAGCTTCGGGAGTACCCGGTCCAGCGGGTCCATGGCTACCGGCTCAACCGGAGGGATCTGGATGTTCTGGAGGGCATCTTGCTCGAAATGACGGCTCCGCAACGGCGGGAGGTACCCGGCATCAGCGCCGCGCGCGCGGATGTCATCGTGGCGGGGTTACTGGTCGTCGACGAGCTCCTACGTCGGACCGACCGGGATGAGCTCTGGGTGACCGGGCACGGAATCCGCGAGGGTGCGGTCATCGAGCGACTCGCGATTCCGGTGCCGGCGTCGCAGGAGGTCCTGGCCTTCCGTTCCGTGACCGCCGCGGCTCGAGCGATGGGATTCTCCCTGATCCACGGCGAGCAGGTCCGCCGGCTGGCCCTCACACTCTTCGACCGGCTCCAGACCCGCTTCGGGTGGACGGCCAACGACCGGCTGGTCCTCTCGGTCGCGGCCTGGATGCACGACGTGGGCGCCGTGGTGGACCCCTGGCATCACCCGCAGCACTCCGCCTACCTGATCCGGAACCTGGCCAGCCTTTCGCTCACCGACCGGGACGCGGTTCTGGCGTCCCTGGTGGCGTACCTTCATGAGGGGGATGAGATGCCCGAGGGCTGGGCCAAGACGTGGCGCGCCATCCTCACCCCGGACGACCTGCAGGTCGCTCGACAGCTCGGCACGATCGTTTACTTTGCCGAGACCCTCGAGGGCGCGCGCCTCACGGTGACCCTCCCGCGCGGATCTCAACGCCTGCGTATCGAGCCGTACCGGAACGGCGGAGCCTCGGTGCCGCCCCGCGCCGTCGAGCGCCTGCGAAAGCCGATCGAGCGGGTCTTCGAACTGGAGCTGGTGGCCCCGGATGAGTGAGCGGCCGATGGCACCCCCGGCTCCGGGCAACAACGGCGGAACGGGCCGACTGCTCGTCGTCGAGGGCCTCGATGGCAGCGGGAAATCGACCCAGGCCCGACTGCTGGTGAAGTGGCTCCAGTCGCGCGGGTATCGCGTTTTCTTCACGGAATGGAATTCGTCGGAGCTGGTCTCGGGCGTCATTCGTCGCGGAAAGAAGAAGGGACTGTTGACGCCGACGACCTTCGCACTCCTTCACGCTACGGACTTTGCGGACCGGCTCGAGCGGCAGATTCTCCCGCCGCTGCGCGCCGGGTACTTCGTGGTCTGCGACCGCTACTGCTACACCGCCTTCGCGCGGGATACCGCACGCGGCTGCGACCCGGCCTGGGTTCGGAACATGTACTCGTTCGCGCCCGTACCGGACAAGGTGCTCTACTTCCGTGTCCCGGTCCAGGTCTCCCTGGACCGGAAGCTCGCGTCGCGGGAACCGATCTCGTACTACGAAGCCGGGATGGACCTGCATCTCGCCGACGATGTCGTGGAGAGTTACCAGCGATTCCAGGCGGCCCTCCGGCGCGGCTACGAGAAGCTCGTGACGACCGACCACCTTGTCCCGATCGACGCGGCGAAGCCGGTGGAGCAGGTGCTCACCCGGGTCCGCTCCGAGGTCAAGCCGCTGCTGAACGAATTCCCCAAGATGGAGACGCTGGTCCATGGTTAGGACGTACGGGACGCGCATCCCCAATCTGCCGAAGAAGGAGCTTCCCGGCCACCTCATCGTGGTCGAAGGCGCGGACGGGTCCGGGCGGACGACCGAGGTCGAGATGCTCCGCGACTGGCTCGAGATCCAGGGACACCCGGTCGTGGACACGGGTCTCCGCCGCTCCACCCTCGTCAGCAAGCAGATCGACCGGGCGAAGCTCGGTCATACACTCGGCGCGACCACGATGGCGCTGTTCTACGCCGCCGACTTCGCCGACCAGCTGGAGAACAAGATCCTTCCGGCGCTCTCGGCCGGGAGCACCGTCCTCGCCGACCGGTACACGTACACCCTGATGGCCCGGGCGATTGTCCGCGGCGCTACCCGGGAGTACGCGGAAAAGCTGTATGCGTTCGCCTTCGAGCCGGACCTCATTATCTTCCTCGATGCGCGTACCGACATCCTCCTCCACCGGGCGATCGCGAAGTACGGGTCGCTCGACTACTGGGAGAGCGGGATGGACCTCTCGCTCTCCCGCGACCGCTTCGAGAGTTTCTTCGCGTATCAGGGGCTGCTCAAGAAGGAGTTCGACTGGATGGCGCGAACGTACGGGTTCCAGCGCGTGGACGCGAACCGGACCCCGTTCCAGGTCCACCGCGACGTGAAGGCGGTCGTGGCGGCGCTCTTCGGCAAGAAGGTCCGCATCGAGGTAGGGGTCGAGGGGAGCCCGAAGGTCGCTACCGTGCCCGAGGTGTCGGGTCTCGGCCCCACGGAAGGACAGAACGCCTAACCCAACCGCTCGAGCTGCTTCCTCGTCAGGATCCAGTCGATCTCGGCGGCGCCCGCCCGGGCCTCGCGGGAGAAGTTGAGCTGGGCGACCCCGGCCTTGGCGAAGCGGGTGATCGGGACGGAATCGCCGGTGACCGCGAGACCGAGAAGCTCCCCGAGAGTGGGCTCATGACCGACCAGCGCGATTCCCCGGCGGCGGGAGTACCGCTGCACGCGCTCGAGAATCGGTCCGGGCGACGTGTCCGGCTCGAGCTCGTCCCAGAGTTCGAGCTCGGCCTCGACCTCGAGGACCTCTCGAAAGATCTCGGCGGTCGCCCGGGCGCGGACGGCCGGACTCGCCACGACCTTATCGACGGCAGGACGCAACTTCGCCAGCCCCTTCGCGGCGCGACGCGTCGACCGAACTCCGTCGGGCGTCAGTGGCCGTGTGCGATCATCCGGCCACCGGGACGGGTCGCGGTCGGCCGCCGGCCCGTGCCGGATCAGGAGCAGGTCCATCCCGAGCGTTCCCTCGCTCCGCGAGAATCGGCGGCCTATAACGACCCCTGCTTGTCGACCCAAACCCTTAGGGAGGTGATGCGCCGGCTGCCGGGTCGAGGTCCCCTATGGAAGCGTCGATCCCCCCACCCTCGTTCACCGAACCCGCGCTGGGCATTGTCTTCGACCTGGATGGCACGCTCGTCGATAGCCAGCACGACTTTCCCCGGCTGCGTAAGACCGTCGTCCACCTGGCCGAGAAGTACGGGGTTGCGCCGGGTCGGCTGTCCATCACCGAGACCGTGAACCGGCTCCTGCGGGACGCGACCGCCATTCTCGCGGCACAGAACGTCCCGGAAGGCCAGATCTTCCGCTTCGAGAAGGAGGTCAACGAGGCGATCGATACGATCGAGATGGAGGCGCTGCCACGGACGAAGGCAGCCCCCAATGCCGGTCCGGTGCTCAAGGCGCTCAGCGAGAAGGGATTCCGGCTGGGTCTCCTCACCCGGAGCTCCGACCACTTCGCCCGGTCCGCCCTGTCCAAGACGGAGCTCGCTCCGTACTTTCCATTCCTCCGAAGCCGCAGCTCACCGGGGCCGGTCAAGCCGTCGCCCGAGGCACTCCGATTGCTGCTCGACACGATGGGCGTGCCGACCGACCGCGCCGTGCTGGTGGGCGACCAACTCCTGGATTGTGAGTGTGCGGTGGCGGCCCGGGTCAAGTTCTACGGGGTCCTGCTTCCCGCCAAGGACCCGCTCCACGTCGATATCGACAAGTTCCGGGCCGGTGGGGCGACCGCCGTGGCCCGAGATCTGGCGGAACTGGCGGGGTTCTTCGGGGCGAAAGTGGGGGCCGGACCCAGCGCGCCAGCACCCCGCTAGCCGAGCGACTGGACGAACACATCGATCACCGCCCGCTCGGCGGTCGCCCAGGCCTCGGGAATCTGGTTCCATCCCGAGCGGAGGTCCCCCACACAGTACAACCCCGGGATCGGCGCGCCATCCTTTTCGGAGAGCACCCGGCAATCCTCGTCCGTCTGAACGTAGCCGTCCGGATCCAGCGCAGCGCCCAGCTCGCGGGGAAGGTGCTGGTGCATATCGTACCAGCCGAGACCGGAGAACCCCCGGTCAAAGGTGCGCGCGGTTCCGTCCGCGAACTTCACGGTGAAGGTCTTCTCGCGGATCCCGTCGAAGCCGACCAAGACGCCCGAGGACCAGGGGATGCCCGCCGAACGGAGCCGACCCTCCAGCTCGGCCTTCTCGGCGGGTCCAAGGTCGCCGAGGAACGGTTCCCCGTGCGTCAGGATCTCCAACGATCGCGGCCCGAAATGCCGGAGTTCGAGCGCGAGCTCGCCCGCGTAGGCGGTCGACCCGAGAACGGCGACCGACTTCCCAGGGAGCTCATGGCCGTCGCAGAACTCGCAGAAGTACACGAGACCCTGGTTGGCCCACGGAAAGATCGGGTCGATCTTGCCCCCGACCGCCGGAATTCGGTCCACCACGCCGTGGGCCAGGATCAGATGCTTTGCCCGAACTTTTCGAGGTTGCTTGAGCCACTCGAACTCAATCTCGTATCCGTCCCCGGACCGCCGGGCTGCCGAGGCGCGAGCCGGACTCACGTAGGTCACCCGTTCCTCGTACTTGCGCAGGGCTTCCACCTGTTTGTCGAGCAGCGCATGGCCCGAGATCCCCTCGCCGAATCCCGGAATGTTGTCCATTCGGGGAGAATAGTACGACCGGCTGTACTTCGGGCCCCGATCAATGACGACCGCCGTCAGGTGGAGCAGCGCCGCCTTGAGGCCGGCCTGGAGGCCCGCATGACCTCCCCCCACGATGGCGATGTCATACGACTCCTGCAACCGCGGGAACCCCGGCATTCCTCCGAAGGAGAGCGGGTGGGGGATTTGACGAGGCAGGGTCGCCGATGTCAGCGCGGCGTCTCCGCCGGGAATTGGACGGAGCAGCGCGCCGGGCGGAGCTCCCGGCGTCGCGCCCGGATTTCCTTGAGCAATGCTTATGTCGGCCGCCTTTGTCGTTCGACTTTGGGTCCACCACGCCCGCGAGGTCGGCGTCCAATTCGCCGCGCCGACGGGGGACCTTGCTTCTCGAGGATGGAACCCGGTTCGATGGGGTCGGCTTCGGCGCCTCCACGACCTCCATCGGTGAGGTCGTGTTCACGACCGGGATGGTCGGCTATCCGGAGTCGCTCACGGACCCGTCGTTCCGGGGTCAGATCCTGACCTTCACCTATCCTCTGCTCGGCAACTACGGAGTCCCGCCTACGACGGCCCGGGACGAGTGGGGCCTGCCTCGGTTCCTCGAGTCGAGCGAGGTTCAGGTTCGTGGCTTGGTCGTCCGGGGACTCACCTCCCCGAGCCACTGGCAGTCCCGGCATCCGCTGGAGCGGTGGCTCCAGGACTCCGGCGTTCCGGGCATCGCCGGGGTCGACACCCGACGCCTGACCGAGCATCTGAGAGCCGAGGGCGTCGTCCGGGGCGCTCTGCATGTCGGAGCGACACCCGCATCCGATGACGCGCTCCTGGACCGGATCCGTCGGGCCCCGGAGTACGCCGAAGAGGATTACATGGCGGCGGTGTCCGTCCGCCACCCGGTCGCGTATGGCGATGCGTCGGCTCCGCTGGTCGCGGTGATCGACTGCGGGGTCAAGGCAAGCATCCTCCGGGCGCTCCTGAATCGGAAACTCGGCGTGCTCCGCCTTCCGCACGATGCTCCGGTCCCCGATCGGTGGGAAGGGCGTCGCGTTCGGGGACTGGTGGTCGGGAACGGACCGGGGGATCCCGAGCGCTTGACGGTGACGGTCTCCGAGGTCGGGCGGGCGGTGGATGCGCGACTGCCGGTTCTGGGAATCTGTCTCGGAAACCAGCTGCTGGCCCTGTCCCGGGGCGGGCGGACGTTCAAGCTGAAGTACGGTCACCGGGGACAGAACAAGACCGTCTGCTTCCCGAACGGCCGGTCCCTGATCATGAGCGAGAATCACGGCTACGCGGTCGACCCCGCGTCCCTTCGAGGCACGGGGCTTGTCCCCTGGGCCACCAACCCCGATGATGGGACCTTGGAGGGCCTGCGGGACCGACCGGGCCGCGTTCTGGCGCTCCAAGGACATCCGGAGGGACACCCGGGTCCGCAGGAGGCCGGCTTCGTCTTCGATCAATTCGCGAGCCGGGTGACCCGGAGGGGCGCATGAGGCCCCCGCGGTACGAGAAGATCGTCGTGCTCGGCTCCGGCGCCCTCAAGATCGGTGAGGCGGGTGAATTCGATTACTCCGGCAGTCAGTGCCTCCGCGCCCTGGAGGAAGAAGGGGTCTACGCGGTAGTGGTGAATCCCAACATCGCCACCCTCCAGACCGACCCCCCGAAGCACGGTCGCGTGTATCTTCAACCGGTCCGGCCCGAGTTCGTCGAACCCATCCTCGAGGCGGAACGGCCCGACGGCATGATGCTCAGCTTCGGCGGGCAGACGGCCCTCGATTGCGGAATCCGGCTGGCCGACCGCGGGGCGTACCGGCGCTCCGGGGTCAAGGTGCTGGGGACACCGCTGCAGGGGATTCGGGACACGGAGGACCGGGCCCTGTTCGTCCAGGCCATGGGCCGGGCTCGGGTTCCGGTACTGCCCAGCCGGGCCGTTTACTCCGTCGATGACGCGCTGGCCGCCGCCGAAGTACTGGGCACCCCGGTCATGATCCGGGTCGCGTACACGTTGGGCGGAAAGGGGGGCGGAGTTGCGCGGGACCGGGCCGGCGTCCGGGAGATCGCGGAGCGGGGACTTCGGCTGAGTCCGGTAGGCCAGATCCTGCTGGAACGATATGTTGGCGACTTCAAGCAGATCGAGTACGAGATCGTCCGGGACCGGAAAGGGAACACGCTCACCGTCTGCAACATGGAGAACGTGCTCGCCATGCGCGTGCACACGGGCGACAACATCGTCATCGCCCCTTCGCAGACCCTGAACGACTCCGAGTACCAGCTGCTCCGCCAGGCCGCACTTCGCGCGGCGACCGAGGTCGGTATCGTGGGAGAGTGCAACATCCAGTTCGCCCTCGACCCCCGGAGCGAGGAGTACTATGCCATCGAGATCAACGCCCGACTCTCCCGTTCGAGTGCGCTGGCGAGCAAGGCGACCGGGTATCCGCTGGCGTACGTAGCCGCCAAGCTCGCCCTCGGATACACTCTGCCCGAACTCAAGAATCGGGTGACCGGCGTCACGACCGCCTGCTTTGAGCCGGCGCTGGACTACGTGGTGGTCAAGCTGCCCCGCTGGGACCTCGACAAGTTCGAGCGCGCCGATCGCCGGCTCGGTCCCTCGATGAAGTCGGTCGGGGAGGTCATGGGAATCGGCGCCTCCTTCCCCGAGGCGATCCAGAAGGCCGTCCGGATGAGCGACCCGACGGGCGACCTGGTGCCTCCAGAGGCTCCCAGACCGTTGGCCGAGGTCGAGCCGGAACTCAAGCACGCCGGGCCGGAGATCCTTTTCCGGGTCCTAGAAGCCCTCGAGACGGGCGCGTCCGTAGATCACATCGCGAAGCTGTCCGCGATCGACCCGTGGTTCGTGGAGCAGCTTTCCGGGATCGTCCGGGAGAGCCGGGCCCTGCGGCGTCGGGCCGGGCACCCGCTCCCGGCGAGCCGACTGCAATCCGCGAAAGAGCTCGGGTTCTCGGACCGCGCGATCGGTCGGATCACGCACCATTCCGAGGCGGCGGTACGGTCTCGGCGGCTCCACCTGGGCGTCCGACCGCACGTTCGCATGATCGACACGCTCGCAGGAGAATGGCCGGCGCGGACGAACTACCTCTACCTCACCTACCGGGCGGACGCCGACGACGTGCGTCCATCGCCCAAGGGCAGCGCCCTCGTGCTCGGAGCCGGCCCGTATCGGATCGGGTCGAGTGTCGAGTTTGACTGGTCGACCACGAACCTGGTCGCCGGGCTCAAGGCGGCCGGCATCCCATCGGTCACCATCCTGAACTCGAACCCGGAGACGGTTTCGACGGACTACGACCGCTCGGACCGGCTCTACTTCGAGGAGATCACGCTCGAGCGGGTCCAGGACCTGTTCGACCTCGAGCGGTTCCGCGGCGTCGTGACCTGCGTCGGGAGCCAACTCGCCCAGAACCTGACGCCGGGCCTCAAGCGGACCGGGGTCCCGGTCCTCGGAACGACCCCGGAGGCGATCGAGACCGCGGAGGATCGTTCGCAGTTCGCCCGATTGTTGGAGCGGCTGGGCATCCCGCAGCCGGCCTGGAAGGCGTTCACCACTCTGGAGGAAGCGTCGGCGTTCGCCGATGAGGTCGGCTACCCGGTGCTGGTGCGACCGTCCTTCGTGCTCAGCGGTCAAGCGATGCGAGTGATCTGGGGCCGCCCCGACCTCGGCCGCTTTCTCGAGCTGGCCCTGCGGATCTCCCGCGAGCACCCCGTCGTCGTCACCAAGTTCGTCCAGGGCGCGGACGAACTCGAGCTGGACGCGATTTCGGACGGGGAGAAGATCCTCGTCGCCGGCGTGCTGGAGCACGTGGAACGGGCCGGGGTCCACTCGGGCGACGCCATCTTCTCGATCCCCCCGCGGCGGACGGCGGTGGCGGTCCAGGAGGAACTAGTTCGGGCGGCCGAGCAGATCGCGCAGGCGCTCCGGATTCGCGGTCCCTTCAACATCCAGTACCTCGTGAAGGACGGGCAGTTCCAGATCATCGAACTCAACCTCCGGGCCAGTCGCTCCCTGCCCTTCCTCTCCAAGTTCACCGGTCTTCCGCTCATCGAGGAGGCTGCGCGAGCGCTGCTCGGCGAGCCGCTCTCCCGCTCCGGCTGGAATCCTCCGCCGCCGGACCGCTGGGGGGTGAAGGTACCCCAGTTCTCGTTCCTGCAGCTGGTCGGCGCCGACCCTCTCCTCGGCGTCGAGATGCAATCCACCGGCGAGGTCGCCTGCTTCGGGTCGAGCTTCCCGGATGCGCTGATGCGCGGCCTCTTTGCCGCGGGCTGGTCGGCGCCCCGGGCCGCGGGCCGAGCCTTCGTCTCCGTGGGGGGACCGGCCCTGAAGGCCGAGATGCTCCCGATCGTGGAGCGGCTCGTGTCGCTCGGCTTCGGCCTGGCTGCGACGGAGGATACGGCGCTGTACCTCTCCCAGGCCGGGTTTTCGGACGTCACCGTACTCTACAAGGTCAGCGAGCCGGACCGGCACCCGAACATTCTCGAGGCGCTCGCCGACCAGGGGGTGTCGATCGTCCTCAACGTGCCGCTGTCGCTCTCGCAGGAGAAGCTCGAACAGATGCTGGAGGACGAATACGTGCTCCGGCGCCGCGCCATCGAGCTCGGGATCCCCTTGTTCACGAGCCTCGAGGTGTTCCAGGCGTACGTTGAGGGACTCGCCTGGATGAAGGACCACGCGCTGACGGTGGAGCCAACCTACGGACCCCGGGGGTCGGCCCGGACCTCGGGTCCGGCCGTGACGCTGGGCGTCCGGTTGCCGCTGACCACGCCGCCGGCGTCCCGGTAGCCTCGCTCAGCTCTCGTCGGGAGACGGCACCGGCCGCGCCGGCTGCATGGGGAACTTCGAGACCGAGTACTCGGGGACGAGCGTGCTGGTGTCCACCACCTCAGGGAGGCCCCGGATCCGTTCGGTGACGAAGTCGAGCACCTGACGCTTCCGCGTGTTGGCCTCCCGGAACTCGAGGACCAGGAAGGCGTCCCAGTCCCCGGTCAGCAGGTGCAGCTCCCGGACCTCCGGATAGGCGAGTACGATGTCCTTGATCCGGTCCAGGTCTCCGCCGCGGACCTTGATGTACGTGAAGGCGCGGAGCCGGAACATCTCGGTCGGCATCATGTCGCAGAGCCGTTCCTCCGTGAATGCCGAGACGCCCTCCAGCCGTTGGCCGGACGCCGAGATCAGGACGGGAAACCGCTCCACGCCCCGCAGATGTTCGGCCACGAGCTTGGTGAGCATGCTGCCCTTGCCGACATCCACGACCCGAACCCGGTAGCCCCGGCGGGCGGCGGTCTCTTCCGCCATCGCGAGGCAGTGGGCCTGGTCGTCGGACAGGAAGTAGGCCTCTTCGGCGGCTCCGGCTCCCTCGTCTCCGCCGATGCCCGACGGGAGCACGTCGGCGCGCTCGGCCGCGAGACCGACCCGAGAGGCCGGGGGGCGATAGAAGCTGGTGACGACCTTCTTGCTCTGAACGTAGAGCGTGAGCTGTCGACTCTTGTCCTCGACCATGGGACCGGAACGGGCAACTGGGAGGCGGTATTAAAGAAAAGGTGAGGGAAAAAAGGGGAAAGGGGTTCGGACCCGCCCGGTAAGGGCGGGTCCGGGGTTCCGGTCCGCGGATCGCGGGCCTAGTACCGCTTGTAGCTCTCGGAGCGTTCCCGGCCGCCGCTGTCGCCGCCGCCGCCGTACCGGGATCCGCCACCGCCATAGCCGCCGGAGCCACGGTCACGGTAGCCTCCGCCGCCGCCCCCGTAGGAGCGCCGCTCGGTTTCGAACTCTTGCTGGCTCATGTCGAGCTGCTGGTTCACGGACGCCACATCGTCGTTCGACTTGGACAGCTGGCCATACCGGCCCACGTTGAGGCGCATGTGGCCTCGGACCAGAGAGACGTAGCCGTTGTCGATGAGGATGTTCTCGTCCTTCGCGATCGAGCCAATCTGCTCGTTCCAGAGGGAGAGGGTGATGACCGCCGTGTCATCGCCGATGATCGCCTCCGCCACCTTTCGCGGGTCGCCGTACTTTCCCATCACCTGCTTCGCCTCGCCCACGTTGACAACCTTCGCGTGTACGTTGACTTGCTTCGAGCTCGGGGTTAGGTCTCGCACTTTCGTCAGGGGTTTGTCTGCCATGTTCTCTGTCGCCTTCTCTTCGCGTTTCGCGCTTCGTTTTCTCGGGAAACGGCCCGGCCTCCCTCACATCGGGCTGTCGGGCGTCAACGTCCCACGAAAAGTAGGCGGTCTGACGGCGGCGGCTGGATGGGCTGGAGTCTCGGACCCTTTCAGCGGAAGGACCGGGCCCGGCTATTTAAAGGACCCGGCCCCGCGAGAGGGTGTGGCACGCCGAGCCGGCCCCGGGCCGGGGGCCGTCAATTCGTCTCGAACACTAGCTTTTTCTGCCTCCCACCGAGGTGAAACCTCGGTGAGCCCCGTGACGCGCGAGTTCGACGTCGGTCTGGAGCTCTTCTCCCGGAAGGAGTACTCACGAGCCGCCAAAGCGCTCGAAGAGGTCCTGCTCGGCGACCCGCACCACGCGCGTGCGTGGTCCTATCTCGGGATCGCCCTCGCGCATCTCGGACGCGCACCGGACGCCGAGGAGGCTCTCCACCGGGCCCTCGAACTGGCGCCCTGCAACGGGGAGTGCTGGTTCCACCTGGGCATCGCCGCCACTCTCCGGGGCGATTGGCATGAGGCTGCCGATTCCTTCCGACATGCCACGGCACTGATGCCGAACGACATGTCCACCTGGCATCGGCTCGGGGTCGCATTGGCGGAAGCGGGGGATGTGGAGGGCAGCACGGCCGCCTTCGAGCGGGCGCTGATTCTCTCCCGGGAGACCGGTGCGCCGGACCCGGGCGCCCGACCGCACCGGGGCCCGGTCGACGACCACTTGTCGGAGCCGGGGGAACGCGAGGGTCCCAAGGAAGCCGAGAGCTGGATCTCGCTCGCCCTGTCGCTTCTTACCCTGGGGGAGGTGGAAGAGGCGGTCGCCGCCTACGAACGAGGGTACAGCGTGGACCCCGAGCGGGCGCGGCACTCGATGTTCCGCCCGATGCTGAAGCTGTTGACCGCCACTTCCGGGGACAATCCCGAGGACCTGCCGGGCGGCCGGGCCCTGGCCGATGCCCCGGCCTCGCCGCTGCGGCCGCCGAACCGGCCGGCTCCCCCGGACACGGATGGGCCGCTCTCCGGTATCGGCTGACGCCGGCTCACGGACCTACGGAAGGGGAATCTCGCCCCGGACCACGGGTCCGGAGGCATCGGACCGCTCGCCGCCTTCCAGGATCAGCGACTCTGCAGTGCCGGCGACCGCTTCCTTCCGCTTGGCATGGTCGCTGAGGAAGTCCTGGACCCGAACGATCAAGCGGGATTTGCACTCGCCGCACAGGAGGGTGCCGGACCGGCAGCCGGCGGTGACCTCCTCGAACTCCGCGTCATTCTTCGCGAACTTGGACCGCCACTGGGCCCACACCGAGCAGATCTCGGGCACGGCTCCGAGGCGGCGCTGCTCTTCGACGGTCGCCCGTCCGCCCGTGAGGGCGTTCTTGATCTTCCGCTCGACGTCCTTCGGCCGGTCGGTCAGGAAGATCGCGTTCTCCTTCGAGTCCCCGGTCGTGGACATCACACGCTCGCCGAGCAGGCCCGGGAGCATGATCGAGTGCAGCAGTGCCGGCTTGGGGTAGCCCAGCGACTCGGCCAGGTCCCGGCTCACGCGGAAGTGGGGATCCTGGTCAATGCCACAGGGGATCAGGCACGGCACTGGGCGGCCGGCGTACCACGAGGGCCAGAAACAGGGCACCGTCTGGAGGGCAGTATAGAAGATGGCGCCGATGTTCTGGCTGGCCGAGAATCCGAAGACCGCCTTGACGGTCGAGAAGTTGACGCGTTTGGCCACGTCGACCGCGAGCGGATACATGGCGCCGATCGAGCGCGTGTCGAAGAAGACCCGGGTCCGGGCCGGGTCGAAGCCGAGGGCCAGCAGGTCGGCGAGGTTGTCGAGACCCCACCGGTACGTCTCCTGCCGCGAGAGTCCGCCGCGGACCCAGAACTTCTCGTCGTCGGTGATCTGGATATACATCGGAGCGTCGAACTTCTCCTGGAGCCACCGGCACAGGTCGAAGGGCAGCAGGTGCGAGGTGTGCAGCGGACCCGAGGGTCCCCGGCCGGAGTAGAGGAAGAAGCCCTGACCACTCGCGGCCTTCTGCAGCGTCTCGGCGAGGTCTCGGTGGGAGAAGTAGATCCCGCGGGCGAGCAACGGATGGAGCTCTCCGTCTGCCCGGGCCCGGATCTGCGCGAGAAGGTCGGGCGTCAGGTCCTGGGTACCGAAGAGCTCCTTGAGCCGCCGATAATCGATGTGCCCTTTGACCTCGTACGGTGTGACGACGAACTCCTCCTTCGTCGGCACGGCGAAGCCCCTCCCGGCTCTAGCCTTCCGGGAACGATATCTTTCCGAGAATAACTTCCCGCTCGTGCATCGGAACGCCCATGGAAGAGAGGGCGGAGGCGATGCAGATCCGCTCGTGGGTGTGGTGGACCGTATTGCCGCAGGTCGGGCAGGTGGTGGAACCCTGGATCAGGCGCCGGAGGCTCTCGCGTCCCTCGGACGAGTCCCGGCGGGCGAATCGGTCGATCAGCACCGAGGCGCCGGTGGCATTCTCGAGTTCGGTCAACGGTACCCGGATCGGGGTGTTGCACACGAGGCAGCGCGGCATCCGCCGGCAGGTGCACGCCATAGGGTAGGAGCGGTAGAACCGTCTCGCCTTAAGCTGTTCTCGAGCCGGAAGGTCGGTCCGGAGCTTCTGCCCACGTCTTGGATTTGCGCTCGCGGCCGAAGGCCCGCCGAGGGATTCAAGTAGGGGAAGCCGAGCTACTTTTGCGTACGCAAGCGACGGATGGACGATCGGATCCGATTCGAGCGACGCTCCTCGCCGTGCTCCGACAGCTGAACCAGTCGGAGGCCCATCACGAGGGACACGAGCAGGACCAGGCGCTCGAACTCGCCGAGATCGAGTCGCGATTGTCGGACTTCTGGGCGGTCAAGCAGGGCAAGATCAAGATCCCGTTGGCCGTCGGGCTCCTGCTTCGGAACAAGATGGTCGAGACTCGGGCCGACACGAAGGACTCTTGGCAGCGGCAGCGGCAGGTCCAGCAGCGGTACCAGATCACGGTCGAAGGGAAGCGGTTTCTGACCGAGGCGGTCACCTCGGAATCTCGCATCAAGTGAGCCCGTCGCACTGACGGTGGACCGCCGCGCGCATAGCGTTTAATACGCATCCCTGTCTCGCTCGGTCGTGTCACGGATTCACTCCGGCCGGAAGGGTCGTTCCGGCTCCGACCGGCCGTTTCCGGCGGTTCCGCCCACGTGGCCGATTCCGGAGCCCGCGGAGATCGTGGACCAGGCGGTCCAGCTGGCCAAGGGAGGCCTCTCGGCCGCTCAGGTGGGCACCGTGCTGCGCGATACCTACGGCGTCCCTTCCGTGCGCCTCGCTACCGGCGAGCGCTTGACGCCTTTGCTGGCCAAGCAGGGGGTTCGCCCGGAGCTTCCGGAGGATCTCGCGGCGCTGTTGCGTCGCGTTGTCACGCTGCAGCGCCACCTGACGGAGCATCCGAAGGACCACTCGAACCGTCGGGGCCTCGCGCTCATCGAGTCTCGGATCCGGCGGCTGGCCCGGTACTATCGAGACCGGAAACTGCTCCCCGAGACCTGGCGGTACTCCGCCGCCGAGGCGGTCCTCCAGGTGGAGTGATGCCCTCGGGGCCCGAGCAGTTCGTTGCCCACCCGCTCTATCAGCCGGAGTTCACCCGGGCCCGGGAGCTGCTGCTCGCGACTCCGGGACGCTGGCGGATCATCTACCACTACGATGGCGATGGGATCGGTGCGGCCTCCGCGCTCGTACGGGCGTTGCGTCGACTCGGCTACGGCTTCCAGACCACGGCACTGAAGGGGGTCGAACGGGCCCGGATCGAGGCCCTGCTCCAGGCCACGCCCGGGCCGGTGATCGTTACCGACACCGGGGCCAGCTGGCCGGAGTCCTACGTGGCGCACCGGTTCCCGGTGATCGTCCTCGACCACCACACCTACCCGGGGTACCCCACCCCTCCGACGTTGCCCGCGCACGTGGCCTTCGTCAACCCGCTCGACTGGGGCGTCGACGGAATGAATGAGCTGTGCGCCTCGACATTGTGCTGGCTCTTCTCGATCTTCCTCGACCCCAAGAACTGGGACAACGTGCCTTGGGCGCTGTCCGGGGCCATCCACGACCGTCAGCACGTCGGCGGTTTCCGGGGACTCAACCATACCCTGGTCCAGGAAGCGATGCACCGGAACTTGCTGCACGAGCGGAAGGAGATCTCGCTGCGGGGATCTACGGTTGCGGCGGCACTCACTGCTTCGATCGACCCCTACTACGTGGGCCTCTCGGGCCGGCCGGAGGCGTCGACGGAGTTCGTACGCCGCTTGGGTGTGGCTCCCGACGGCCCGGTGGACGGCATCGAGTCGGCCGACCGGGACCGGCTCGCCGCGGCACTCACCGCACGGCTCACCCAGCAGGGCGCACGACCCGAGTTCTGCGAACGAGTGTGGACGGAACGCTGGACGTTTCCCGGCGAGACGGTCGATGCCGAAGAGCTGTCCCAGCTGCAGAATGCCGCCGGCCGTGCGGAGGAGCCGGGGGTCGGGGTCGCGCTCGCCCTTGGCGACCCGGCCGCCGGTCACCGGTGCCGCGGGTTCTGGGAGACGTGGCTGACGGGCGTGCTGCGGGGGCTCCGTCGACTGGAGGACGAAGGGGCCCATCAAAAGACGGGCCTCCAGTGGTTCCAGAGCCCGGAGCTGACCCTCGCCGGCACCCAGGCCGGCCTCGCGATCACCTATTTCCTGGACCCGTACAAGCCCGTCTTCGTGCTGTCCACCAGCGACGGGTCGACCAAGGTCTCCTCTCGAGGGACGACCTGGCTGGTCGAGCGGGGCCTGGACCTCGCCACGGCCTGCCGGACCGCGGCCGCCAAGGTCGGCGGCGAGGGTGGCGGCCACCGCGTCGCGAGTGGCGCAACGATCCCTTCGGATCGAGAGGAGGAGTTCCTTCAAGAGGCCGATCGAATCATCGTTGAGCAGCTGCCGGTTCGCCCGGAGACCTCCTCATGAGCGCCCCCGCGAAGAAGCTCCCTCCGATCGACCCGACGGTCACCGTCGACCACGTGAAGGACCACTCGGTCGAGGCCGAGCTGCACAAGTCGTACATCGATTACGCGATGAGCGTCATCGTCGGCCGGGCGCTGCCGGACGGCCGGGACGGCCTCAAGCCGGTCCACCGCCGCATCCTCTGGTCGATGTGGGACAGCGGCGGAACCCACGACCGGCCGTACCGCAAGTCCGCGCGGATGGTCGGCGACGTGCTCGGGAAGTACCACCCGCACGGCGACATGGCAGTCTACGATGCGCTGGTCCGGATGGCCCAGCCGTTCTCGCTTCGGTACCTCCTCATCGACGGGCAGGGCAATTTCGGTTCCGTCGACGGCGACATGCCGGCGGCGATGCGGTACACCGAGGCTCGTCTGTCCTCGCTGTCCGAAGAACTGCTCCTCGATATCGAGAAGGAGACCGTCGAATGGACGGACAACTTCGACGGTTCGCTCAAGGAGCCCCTGGTCCTTCCGTCCAAGGTTCCGAATCTCCTGGTGAACGGATCCGCCGGGATCGCGGTCGGCATGGCGACCAACATGCCGCCGCACAACCTCTCCGAGATCGTCGACGCCCTCCTCCTGCTCCTCCAGAAGCCGGATGCGACCCTGGACGAGATCATGCAGCTCGTCCCGGGGCCCGACTTTCCCACCGGGGGCATGCTGGCGGCGAACGAAGGCATCCGGGAGGCCTACGAGACCGGCCGGGGACTGCTCCGGCTCCGGGGCCGAGCCGAGAAGCGCGAACGGGATGGAAAGGACGAGATCGTGATCACGGAGATCCCGTACGAGGTCAACAAGTCGCAGCTGCTCCAGCTGATGGCGGACCTGGTTCGCGACAAGCGGATCGACGGCGTCGCCGACCTCCGGGACGAGTCGGACCGACACGGCATGTCGATCGTCGTTGAGCTCAAGCGCGACGTGCCGGTCGAGATCGTCCTCAACCGGATCTACGAGCACACACCGCTCGAGACGACGTTCGGCGTGATCAATCTGTGTCTCATCGACGGCCGGCCGAAGGTCCTCGGCCTCAGGCCGCTGCTCGAGGTTCACCTGGAGCACCGGCGGAAGGTGTTGACCCGGCGGACGACCTTCGACCTCGCCCGAACGCAGGAGCGGCTCCACCTGCTGGAGGGGTTCCTGATCGCCATCGACCACATCGACGAGGTGATCCGCATCATCCGCCGGTCCAAGGATGCCGAGACCGCCTCCACGTCGCTGATGGGCAAGTTCCTCCTCTCCTCCGAGCAGGCGAAGGCGATCCTGGACATGCGGCTCGCCCGCCTCACTCAGCTCGAGCGCGAGGCGGTCGAGAAGGAGACCCACGAGAAGGAGGCGCTCGTCGTCCGTCTCAAGGAGATCCTCGCCTCGCCCCACGAGCTCGACGGCCTCATCGCCGAGGAGCTTCGCGACGTCAAGGAGCGCTTCGGCGACGCCCGCCGCACCACGATCGTTCCGGGCTTTACCGAGCGTACGCTCGAGGACCTCATCCCGGACACCGATGTCGTCGTGCTCGTCACCCATGACGGGTACATCAAGCGGCTTCCGCTCGACAGCTACCGGCGGCAGCGGCGGGGCGGCAAGGGCCTCATCCAGATGGAAACCAAGGAGGAGGACTTCGTCACCCGGACCTTCGTGGGACGAACCCACGACAATATCCTGTTCTTCACGACCCTGGGCCGCGTCTACCGGCTCAAGGCGTACGAGCTTCCCGAAGGAAGCCGTCACTCGAAGGGAAAGGCGATCATCAATCTCCTGCCGAAGCTCAAGGACGGGGAGAAGATCCAGACCCTGCTCCTGGTCCGCGACCTCGAGCAGACCGGCGACCTGGTCTTCGCCACCCGTGCCGGGCTCGTGAAGCGGACCGGCCTCGACCAGTTCCAGAACATCCGAACGAACGGTATCCAGGCCGTTCTCCTCGAGGAGACGGACGCGCTGGTGGATGTCCAGCTCATCGCGGACGAGGCGGTCGAGATCCTGCTGGCCACGCGGGCCGGCCAGCTCGTCCGGTTCCCCGTGGGCGAGATCCGGCGCATGGGCCGGGCCACCTACGGCGTTATCGGGGCCCGACTCTCCGATGAAAAGGATGACCAGGTCGTGTCCATGACGGTCGCCAGCGCGGCCTACCCGTACCTGCTCTCGCTCACCTCCACGGGCTTCGGCAAGCGCAGCCCGACCGAGGAGTACCGGCGCACCCACCGGGGGGCCAAGGGTGTACGGACGATCCGTACCGGCGGCCGGAACGGCCAGGTCGTGGCGGTGCTCCCGACGCGGGACGACCAGGAGCTGCTCGTTACCACCCAGTGGGGCATCACGATCCGGGCCCCGATCGAGGGCATCCGGGCCCAGGGGAGGAACACGCTGGGCGTTCGGGTGATCCGACTGGAGGAAGGGGACACGGCCAAGGACGCGGTCGCCCTCATTCCCCCGGGCGAAACGGAGGAGAGCCGGCCCGGGAACCCCCCGACGCCGCCGCCCGGCCCGACGCCTCCGGGCGAGGACGACGACGAGATGCCCGAGGGACCGGACGAGGAGCCTCCGGAGGACGACGATGAAGCGTCGCCGGCCCCGGGGTAAGATCGTCCGGAGCTGCCCCTACTGCCGGTCGAGCCGGCTGATCTTCGAGGGCGCGCTGATCCTGGGCCAGCTCTACCGGTGCCTCGACTGCGGCTACGTGGGACCGCTCGTGCTGGAAGAGGAGGTCCCGGACTCCGGGACTCCGCCGAGCTGACGGGCGGGGAAGCGACCACCGCGAACGGCGTCCGCCACGGCCAGTGCCCGAACGGTCGGCGCCACGTCGTGGGCCCGAACGACGGCGGCATTCGCCAACGCCGCGACCACCGCGGCGGCGAGGCTCCCTTCGAGCCGCTGGTCCGGCGCCGTCTCGCCGGTCGCCTTTCCGATGAGGTGCTTCCGCGACGCACCCACGACCACGGGGCGGCCCAGGCTCCGGAACTCCCCCAGGTGACGCAACAGGTCGAGTCCCTGCTCCGGCGACTTTCCGAAGCCGATGCCGGGGTCGACCAGCAGCTGTTCGGGCGAGACCCCATCGGCTTCGGCGGTGGCGAGGGCATGCGCGAGGCCGCCGTACACCTCGGACCGGAGGTCGGCGTATTCCGTGTTGGACTGCATCGTCGCCGGCGTTCCCCGCATGTGGACGAGGATCGCCGGCGCCTCGGTCCGCGCCAGCAGCCGACGCATCTCTGCGTCTCGAAGCCCCGACACGTCGTTCACGAGGTCGGCGCCCAGGTCGAGAGCCTCCCGGGCGACCTCGGGCTTCTGGGTGTCCACCGAGATCGGGATCGTCAACCGGTCGTGGAGCGCGGGGAGCACGGCCCGCAGGCGGACGAGCTCCTGCTCCGCCGAGATCGGCGTGGCCCCGGGCCGACTCGATTCGGCGCCAATATCCAGGATCCGGGCCCCCTCGGTCTCGATCTCGACCCCTCGGGCGATGGCGACCTCCGGCTGGTCGAAGAGGCCTCCATCACTGAAGGAGTCGGGGGTGACGTTCAGCACGCCCATCACCGCGGTGGAGTCTCCAAGTCGGACCGACCGGTGGAGGCCCTCGATCAGCACCGGCGAGTGGCGCGAATAGTTCTCGAGCACCGCCTCCACCGCCGAGGCGACCGACCGGAGCTGGAACGGCTGACGGCGCAGCTTCGGGACCAGGCGCGAGTACTGCGACGGCGTACCGATCAGCACCACGGTGCTCTGGGGCACGGACAGGTCGGCGACGCCCTTCGCATGGGCGGAGTCGGCTCCCAGGGCGAGCATCTCCTGCTTGAGCAGCGGAGCGGCCTTCAGGGGGATGCCGTCCAGACGTACGAGAAGGGTCCGGCCCTTGCGGGTCATGATCCCGACGCCTTCGGGGTCCGAGTCGGTTCGCTCGACCTCCCGGGCGATCTCGAGGGGGGTCGAGACCTCCAGTACCCGGGCGCCGTACCGGGCGATCAGGTCGATCGGTGCGGGGGCGCTCGCACGCGGCACAGTACCGGGAGACGCGGGTCCTTCCCAAAAGGGTGGTCCCGGCCAGGTCGGGGTCGGGATTTTCCGCGGCAACCAAGGTTAAACCCCCGAGGAACCGTCCCGCCCTTTCCTCGATGAAGCCGCTCGACCTCCTGCAGCAAAGCCTCCGGAAGCCGGTCCTCGTGGAGCTCCGCGGGGGCCGCCGGATCCGGGGGACGCTGGAGTCCTACGACCAGCATCTGAATCTCGTGCTGTCGGCCGCCGAGGAACAGGACCCGTCGGCGACGGCGCCGACCCCACGGCCTGGGCTGACCCTGGTCCGGGGCGATAGCGTCATCTTCATCTCCCCGTAGGTTCCGCCCCACGACCCGGAGCACGTATGGGAAAGGGAACTCCGTCCAGCGCCGGCGGCAAGATCGTCCACTTCCGTTGCCGCCGCTGTGGGAGGCACTCGTTCCACCGGCAAAAGCGCGTGTGTTCCTCCTGCGGCTTCGGAAAGACGACAACGCTGCGCCAGTACGACTGGGCCAAGCGCCACTGACCGGCCGCCTCACGACCGGCCCCTTCGGGACCGGCCCCGAGAGACCCATCGATTCCCGCTCAGGAGAAATCGCAGTCGCCGGGTACGCCCACGGGTGACACCGATCCTGGGGGTCCGGACCACCGTTTCGTCGGGCCGGGGGCCCGGTGCGATCCGCAGCCGAGGTCCGGTGACCGCACTGACGCCGTCGTCGGCCCGGGTCAGGTCGAAGGCGCGGCAGAGGCGACCCGGGCCCTGGGTGTTTCCGAGAGCCGGGGTCAGCGGTTCTGCGGCCCGGAGCAGCACCGCTTGCCCGGGGCGCGTCGTCAGGTTGACGCAATGGACCTGGTGTATCCGGTAGACGTAGACGGTCCCGGGTCCGGCGAACATCGCCCGGTTTCGTTCGGTCCTTCCCCGATACGCGTGGCTCGCCGGATCCTTGGCGACGTAGGCCTCCGTTTCCACGATCCGGGCCACCCGCCACCCTTGACGCACCCGCAGGATCAGCCGGGCTCCGAGCAAGTCCCGGGCGACCGCGATCGTGGACCGGTCGTACCACGAGGCCGGATACGGGTGCCGGAACGCTCGGCGCCAGATCCCCGCCGAGTCCCGGCCCTCGGTCAGAGCAGCTTTCCCCGGTCGAGCAGGGGCTTTCCGTCGAGCGCGACCGTCGCTTCGCCGACGACGAGCCAGGCGAGGAACGGATTGGCATTCTTTCCCCCGTACTCGGTGTTGCCCCCGATGGACACGGCCACCGCACCGGCTTCGGCATCCTCGAGACGCGGGACCCCGGGATCGAGCGCGGAATTCAGCCCCAGGGAGACGAACCCGCCCCGATTCCAACCCGGCGAGACGTCCTGGGTCGCCTGCTCGAAGGCGGTGCCTCCATCGGTGAACGAACAGCTGACCATCTGGCCGCGGTCGAACTCCCACTGGCCACCCTCGATCCGGCCCATCCGGGGGAAGCTCGGCCGGTTCGCCACCACGAGACCCGCCGCACTCTTCTCGTCGATCGCCACGGCGACGTATCCCGGCGGCGCCGCCGTCATGTTGAAGCCGGCCCGGAGGTCGGTCCCGTCCACGACCCCGTCGTCGACCACCGGCCTCCGTCCCCGGAGGGAGAGCTTGAGGTCGGTTCCGTTCGCGGCCGTCAGATGGAGCTCCTTGCCCTTCTGTAAGCGGGCGCCGAGCCGAGCCGCGTCCCGCTTGATCCCGGGGAGGTCCGCCTGGACGGAGGCCCGGACCAGCTGTTCGCGCCAGACGCTCGGGTCGACGCGATACTCCGCGGCCACCTCATTCGAGGCGTATCCGAGCAGGGACCGGAGGCCCCGGAGATGGGCGGCCTTGGCCCGTCGGTACCATTCCCGGTTGTAGGCGACGGACTGTCGGGCGTCTCGACCCTGAGCCCGCCACCGGGCCCGGTCCGCAGGCCCCGGGAAGAACACGTACGCCTGGGTCTTCGCGAGCGCCGCCCACTCGTGGGCGCCGACGGTGCCGAGCTCCCGCTTGGAGGCTACCTCCCAGCTCTTCCAGTAGGCGCCCTCGTCCTCGTAGAGAAGGATCGGCCGGGCTCCGCGCCGACGGGCCTCGGCGACGCAGGCCGTGGCGTAGGGAAGGGTGTGGGTCCAGCTCTCAATGATGACGTTCTCCCCGCGCTTCACGCCGAGCGCCGGGCCGAGGAAGACGCGCGCGAGCGCCTCGGCACCGGAACCGTCGGTGGCCATGCCCACCGGGATGCGATGGCTCGGTTTAAAGGCGTGAGGAACGGGCGCCGCCGACTGCCCTCACCCGGCGCACGAACGCCGATGCCGTCCCCTTCCACTCGCTCCAGGCCGTGACCCAGCCTTCGATGACCGCTCCCGCATCGTCGAGACCTGGCGGCACCTCGACGGCGGCGTTGCGGTCGGGGAACTGCTGCCGCCAGTCCTCCCGGTCCCGGGCCTTCCGGACGATCGCTTCGACTCGCCGGAGCCGGGAGAAGTCGGAAAGGTCGGCGCAGAGCGAGCGGGAGACTCCGTGCCGGTGCCATGCGCGCAGCAAGGCGTCGATCTTCTCCGGCCGGTGGCGCCGCGTTCGCCGGCCCTGCTCCAGTACGCCGTTGAAGTAGAGGAACGGCCCTCCGAGGGCGAGGGCCTCCAGCAGCGTCCGGCTCCCGGTCACGATTCGGAGCTCGGCGCCGTCGAAGGCTCGGGCCCAGTCCCGAGGACCGGTTGGGGGCTGCCGCACCCATCGGACGCCCGGTGCCTCCGGCAGTTCGAACGGCTTGGGGCCCCGGACCTCGATCTGGAGGGGAGACCCGGCCGGAAACGGTGCGGGCCCGACCTGGGCGACACGTACCGCGAGTCGATCGGACGACGACGGGCTGGCGTACCAGACCCAGTGCCCTGGTCTCTGCGACCCTCGGGTCCGGGCCCGATCCGGCCACAGGGGGCCGGTCTGGATCGCCTCCGGAAACTCCCGCTGGAAGGCCGCAGACCGCTGAAACCCGGTGTACAGATGGAGGACGTTCACTCGGTCGAAGGCCCTCCACGTACGGTAGGCATCGTGGAAGGCCCGGATTTCTGCCGCCGCGGAACGACGACGGACTCTGCGAGCAATCTCGGCGGCCGCGATGCCACCTTCCCGCCAGCGCTCCTGGGTCTGCCGGCGGCTCGTCCAGGTCCGTGCAAACTCTTCGAGACTCAGATGAACGACCTGATCTCGGCCGTACAGCTGCTCGAGCCGGGCCGTCTCCTCGCTCCAGGCCCCGGGCCGGCCGGAACGCTCCTGCCCCGGAGCGGCGGAGACCCCCCACCACGGCGTTACGGTGAGGGCGCGAGGGGCCCGAACCTCCGGTACCGTTACCCGTCGGACGGCCGGCCAATCCCAGGGACCGTCGACCGATGCGGGAACCGGATGTCCCTCCAGCCGATAGAGGTTCAGCGACCAGCCGGCCCCCGAGAGGCGTCGGCCCACTGCCAGCACCTCTTCGATATCACCGAGTCCGCCTCCGACGACGGCGGGCTGGAGATAGATATCGATGCCGGAGCGCCGGCCCGGCGGGACGGTCATGCCGTCAGCCGATGGAGCATCGTGATGTCGTGGAACTGCTCGGAGAATCCGAGTTCCGTCAGGACCGGCAAGCGGTCGTCTTGATGGTCCGGCAGCCAGGTGATCGCCCGGGCAGCGTTCCGCTGCTCCACCCATCGGAGGGCCGTCAGGATCGCGTCGCGAACCGCCGGCATCGGTGCCGAATCGGCAAAGAGTGGAGAGCTGAGATTCGCCGCCGCCATCAGTCGGCTGACCGTGGCGCGGAGATAGCCCGCGGGCTGGCCGTCCACTTCCAGCACCCAGGCCTGGCTGTCGGATTCCAACACGTGCGCGGCCCCGGTCCCGACCCGAAATTCTCGAGCGGTGCGCGGCAGGACGGCCCGGACCGCAGGGGACATTCGCCGGTTGTCGATCTCGGCAAGCCGGCGTCCGTCGGCAGGCCTAAAGGGCCGGAGATGGGCCGCGCCCGAAGGGGTCGGGAGGGGGCGACCGGCTCCGAACTCCCGTATCATCCACCGGACCTCCCGGAGCCGCCCGAACCCGGCATGTTCGTAGAGTGCGATCGCCGGCGCGTTCTGGGCGAGGACATCCAGGACCACGTTGGGACGGCGATACCGACGGCCGAAGCGCTCGCCGATCTCGAGCATCGCCCGCGCCCGACCCTGGCGGCGGAACGCCTCGTCCACGACGACGCCGGAGACATACATGCCTCCCGGTACGAAGTTCAACACCGTGGTTGCGACGATCCGGCCCTCGACCTCGTCGACTAGGATCACCACGACGGGGCGTCCCACCCAGCGGGCCAGGCGCAGAACGAGACGGATCCCGGCGCCTTCCATTCGCTGGACGACTCTGCCCACGGCCTCCGGGCGGAGCCCCACGACCGGGAACTCGTCCGTGGGATTCCGGCGCCAAAGGTCGGCGACGCCAACCCAGTCCCCTCTCCGGTACTCGCGAACGGTCACGACCGCTTCCGCGACCGCGGCGATCGAGGGACCACGAACAGCTCCGCCAGCGTCGGCGGGTCGGTCCCCCGACGGACCTCCGGCGCCGGGAGCCGAGCGGGTCGGTGCAGCTCCGAGGCGGGCAGCCGGCGCCGGGCCCGGGCCAGCGAACGTTCGATCGTCGGGTCGGGGCGGGCCTGGTAGAGCCGCCCGAGTGCCTGGACGACCGCGTCGAAGATCCGGTCATGGGCGTCGCTCTGCAGCGAGATCGCGCCGTCTCCCTCGGCGAACGTGATCCGCTCGCCGACCTGAGAATCCGGTTTCTCCAGCAGCTGGAGGAGGCCGTCTCGGCTCTCGGCGTCCCCCAGGTGGCCCAGCGCCCACACCGCCGCCAGTCGAACCTCCGGTTCGGGATCTCCGAGATGCGCCCGGATCCGAGCCAGAGCATCTACCGCGCCGAGGCGACCGAGCGCGTAGACCGCGCCCCGACGCGGCCACATCTGCCGGTCATCCAGCAGGGGGAGCAGTACGGTAGAGTCCGCGGGCACGCCGACGCCGCCCAGGCACTCGGCCGCCGCCCCCCGGACCGACCAGACCGGGTCGGCAAGATGTTCCCGAGCCGGAGCCGCGGCGTCCGGGGACCGCAGGTCGCCCAGGGCGTGGAACGCGCAGACCCGGGCCCAACTGGTCCGGTGCGACACGAAGCCGAGGAGCGCGGGAGCTGCCGCGGGATCCCCGATCCGGCCCAGCGCCACGAGCAGCGACGGGAGGACTCGGGCGTCGGTCTCCTTGGGTAGGCGGTCGAGCAGCCACGGCACCGCCTCTCGGACCCGGCGCTCCCCCAGCCCGACGGCGGCCGCGATCCGTACGCGCACCGCGGGATCCGTGAGGAACGGACGGAGCAACGCCCCGAGGTCCGGCGGGTCCAGATGCGCCAGCGCCAGCAGCGCTTCGCGTCGCACACGATCGTTGGGGTCTCCCCGAGCCAGTCGGAGGGCCTCGACGCAGCCCGGACACCCGAGCCGGCCCAGCGCCACGGCCGCACTCCAGCGGACGACCGGGTCCTCGTCGTCCATGCACGCGATGAGCGCCGCTTCCGAGCGGTCATCGGCGATCGCCCACAGGGCCCACGCCGCCTGTTCCCGGACCCGGGCGCTGGGATCTCGCAAGGCCCCTTCCAGCTGGACCCGGCTCCGGGCGTCTCCGAGGGCACCTAGCGCAGCGGCGGCGGAGCGTCGCACCTCCGCCTCGGAGTCCCGGAGCGCACGTTCCAGCGCCGGCCGGCTCCGATGGACCTTCAGGTGGCCCAGGCCCCATGCGGCGGCCTGCCGGAGCACCGACTCGTCATCGTCGAGCCGTTCGACCAGGCGATGCGGGTCGTCATCGCCGCCTCGTGCGATCCAGTCCCGAATCTCCCGGAGTCGTTCCGCGACCGGACGGTCGGCGCCGGAGCCCGGGGACGGGCGTCGGACCCGGGACGGCCGGGACGAACGGGCGGGGGGCACGCCGATGGCTACCGCTGGGAACCTAAGGCCGTTTTGTGCCGGCGCCGCTCGACCGCTTCGCCGCCGGCTCCGGGCCTCCTCACGCCAGCCCTTCCGGCCACTCTTCGAGGCGGTGCTGGTCGAGGGCCTCCGGGGAACGGTACCGGCTGGGCACCCGGTCCGCCCGCACGCCCCAGCGGGCGAGGAGCGTCGCGCGACGCACGCCCATGGGTGCGAGGAGCGTCTCCGCCGACCGGGCCAGCAGCTCCAGGTACGCGTCGGGGTCGTACGTCTCCTGACCCGTCAGCGCCTCGGCCACGACCACGCGGTCCCGCCAGGAGCGAGCCGTCCGGTCCGCGACCAGATAGCGGACCGTTTCCCCGGGAGCGCGTACGATACCGTGATGGGCCAGCTGGCGGAGCGCTGCCACCGAATCGCTGAACGTCACGTAGGCGCCGAGTTCCTGGACGATCCGACGGGAGATCAGCAGCTCCTCGCGCGGCCAGTGACCGTCCCGGATGCGCTCGGCGAAAGCGTCGGCCCGGGCCAGCGCCCGCGGGACGGAGGCCCGGAACTCGTCCGCGTTCCGGGCGCGGCCGAACAGCTGCAGCACCTCCGCTTCGAACCGGCGCAGCAGGATGGGGGTGTCGTGGCGGCGGGAGCCGATCCCGCGGAGCTTGAACTCTCCCGTAGAGTAGAGGCCATAGTACCGGTTCGGCACGCCGAGGCCGTGCGTCACCGCCGGCAGAAACACGATCCAGCGGTACCGACCCTCGTAGCCGAGCGGCAGGTCGAACTCGCGGCTCATCGTCTCGGCGAAGCGCTCCGGATCCGGCGGATGCGCGGGGTCGGTCGGCCGGACCCACAGCGAGTCGACGATCCCGTGGATCACCTGGTATCCGTACTCCTCGGCCCGATGCAGGAGACCAGCCAGGAGCTCGCGGGCGTAGGCGTTGATCGATTCGTGACACTCGATCCGGCCGAATCGGGCGTTCCGGTACCCCTGGTAGCCGAAGGCGGTGACGAGGATCCACTTGAGCATCTTCACCCGGCGCTGCAGGACCTCCCGCTCCGTCGGGGAGAGGCCCCGCTGCCGGAGTTGCGCCTTGTACGCGAGGCGGCGGACGAGGAGCGGTTCGAGCGTCCGGGGAATGAGGCCGACCCGTCGGTCACACGACCGGTACCCCAGACCGGGCGCCCGTCGCCGGGCCGACGGACAGCACCGGCAGTCGAGCGTCTCGGCCGAGAGGTTCTGCCGGACCATGATGTGCGGATAGAGGCTCGCGAAATCGAACTCGTCGACGTGGTCGTGGACGCCGACCGGGGGCAGGAAGATCACGCCGCCGCGGTCCCCGTCGAGCAGTTTCCGGCCGGACTTCCACGCCTCGGGCCGGTTCTTCTTCCACGGAATGTGCACGCCATCCTCCCGGGCATGCGCCATCTCCATCGCCGTGAAGCAGGTGCCCGGGGACTGCCGGGCCACGGTCTGGAGTGATAGCCGGGAGAGGCGGGCCGCCTCGACGAGCCCGGGCACGGAGGCATCGCCCCAGAGGAACGAGTTCCCCCGGTCGACGTGGAACCGACCCGGCAGCAGGAACGCCGCCTCCCGATGCCGGATCTGCCCGTACGTCTGGTACGAGAACGCCTCCCGGTACGGCCGGAACCGGCCCGGCTCCCGGCCCAGGAAGAAGGTCGCTTCGGTGAAGCCGGCGGCCTGGGCACGTCGGTAGAGCCACGGAATGTCGCCTCCGTCCCCGCCGTCGGTCAGCAGGAGGTCCGGATCCTGCCGGACGACCTCGTCCCGGACCTCGGCGAGGAGCGCCTCCTCCGGACCCTCGAGCGTCACCTCCCCGACCCGGACCGCCGCGATCGGTTCGGTACCGCGGATGAATCCCTCCCGCTGACATCCCTGCAGCTCGACCTCGAGCGCCGCGCCGGACAACGGCGGCAGGTCGTAGTGGATCGTCTCCGCCGGCTCGAGCGCGACAACGGCGTCGGCGCTCCACCGGATCGGCGCGAACGGGTAGAGCTGGTGCTCGAGGTGGTAGAGATGCGGCGGCGTGAGGTCGACGTCGTAGAGGTGGAACCGCGTGTATCCGCCCCGAGCATCGATCGTCGTGGCGAGGCGTCGGCGGTCCGGGTTCCGCCGCGGAACCACTCCGAGCACCCGCCGGGGCCTCCGGTCGTAGAGCGATGGCCGAAGGACCTCGAAGCCCGTCGACGCGACCCGCGGGTCGTTCGCCAGCTCCCGGGCCAGAGAGTCCAGGTCGGCGCGAGGGCCGTCGACCCAGAACGGCGGGAGGAACGGTTCCACGCGTCGGGAGACCGCGCCCCGGACGCCGTCCTTCAGCCAGAGGACGACCGAGACGCCGTCGCGTCCGTCGGTGATGTCGAGTAGCCAGCCTTCCGCCATCGTCGTGCCCTCCGGGTGGGTCTACCGCTCGGTGCCGCCGACGCACGGTCAGAGGTTCCCGGGGTCGCCGTTGTCTCCGTCCGTGTGCGCAGGTCGAGGAGAATCGACAGGAAGATCGTCTCCGTGAGGTCCGGCGTGCCGCCGTACGTGGACTGCGGGATGTACCGGCGCACCGAGGTACGGAGGTCCTCGAGTGCCGCACGCTCCTGCGGCGTGGGCAGGAGCGCCGCGAACCGGTCCCACCGCTTCAGCCGTTCCTCGAGTGCCTGCCGGTAGGTGGGAGCGGTGCGGCCCATGGGTTCACCTCCTCGGTCGCGTCGGCGGGAGCGAACTCTTCCAGGCCCCGCTGACCGGGCGGCCGATACACCATCAGCAGCCGTCGACCCTCGCGGACCGACCCGAGCTCGACACCGACTGGTCGGGGGATCAGACGGATTAGGTCGGAGAACCGGGGACCGGCCTCCGAGAGCCCCGGGAAGGCCACGAGTCCGCCCGCCACCGTCAGCAGCAGCGGAAGGCCGGTGCCCTCGACGAGGTCGGCGAGCCGTTCCGACACGTACCGCAGCAATGGCTCGCGTTCCTCGGGGGGAAGTTCTTCCGGATTGTCGAACAGCGTCGGCAGTTCGTGCCCGATGAGTAGCGTCGGGCGGTGACGGCGGGCCTCGGCCGACCAGCCATCCACCAGGGCGACCAGTTGGTAGGCCGTGAATGCCCGGGCGAGGTGGATCCCGTCGAGGACCGGGTCGGGTTCGAGTCCCAGCGCCTGCCCCTGTTCGACGATGCGGTAGGGATTGAATCGGTTCGCACCCTCGACCAGCGAGATTCGGCCGTGGGCAAGCGCGTTCCCGGCGTACAGCAACTCCAGTAGCCGGTCGATGGCGTACGGGGCGCCGGTCCAGACTGTGGCCTCACCGGGAGCAAACCGTCGTCCGAGCCAGCCGAACAACGCCGGCGCTTCGGGGAGCACCCGCCGGGCCGGGAGCCGGCGGCGGAACCGCACCGGCACCTGCGGTCGGGGCCCGGCCGGTCCGGCCGGGGCCGGCGTCGACCCCGGAGCCGGCACTAGGTCCGGGACCGCCCACTCCGAATGGCCCACGGCGAGCGTGGCCGCCACTCCTCGAGACACGGATGAAACCTCGAGCGGAACGAGCGGTTTGGTCGCCTCTTAAGTCGCCCTTCGGGGGACTTGAAACGCCCCGTCACACCGGCGTTTCAACGGCACTTACGCGATCAACTAGCTCCGACGGAGCAATTCGGCCGCGAGCAGTACCTCGGTACCAGCCAGACCCTCGGAGAGGAACAGGGTGCGTTCGGCCGGCGCGGTGCGTCCCGGTGTCCGCCCGGCAACAATGTCGGCGAGGTCGACGATCCGGTTCCACGCCGACGTGTTTTGGAGGAGGTTCGGCTCGTCGTACCCGGTGAGCTGCCGCGGAGAGTCCGTGGCGATGCGGTCGGCCTGCTCCGCTACCGCGGTGTCGATCTCGTGTGATGTCACGGTCTTGCTGCCCATCGTCGTCACGTGCGTGCCGGCCCGTACCCAGCTGGCGTCAAGGACCGGCTGGCCGCTCACGGTGGAGCAGATGACCACCGGCGACGACTCCACCACCTCGCGTGCCGTCGCGCACGCCTCTGCTTCCAGGCCGTACGCGTCCCGGGCCGCGCGTGCGAACTTCTCTCGGTGGGCCGGGGTCGGGCTGAACACGCGGAGCCGCTTCAGCGGCAGCACAGCTCGGGCCGCTTCGAGCTGGGCGCTCGCCTGCAGGCCGGAGCCGAGGAAACCGATCCGGTCGGCGTCGGGAAGGGCGAGGTACTTGAGGGCCACACCACCGATCGCAGACGTCCGGAGAACACCGAGTCGAGTCCCGAGCACGGTACCTTGCAGGGTGCCCGTCCGGGAATCGAAGACCATCGTAGCCTGTGTCCGGTCGGGGTGCACACCTCCGTCCTCGCTCGCGCCGGGAAACGTGTTGTACACTCGGAAACCGACGACGGACGACTGGGCGGTGTCGCCTCCGACGGTGAAGACGAGGGCTCCGGTGGGGAATCGCACGTAGTGCCGTGGGGGTGCTTGCAGCCGGCCGTCGCTCTTCGCCTGGAAGGCCTCCTCCATGACCCGGATCGCGTCGGGCATCGGCAAGAGACGGTCGACGTCCGCGTCGACCAATGTCTTCATCGCCTCCACGAACCGGGACAGCCGTGGCGGTCCTTCACGGTTCCGGAGCCGGCTTGGAGCCGGTCGCATAGCCTATCCGATGTAGCCTTCTCCCGGCTTCAATGACCGGCTCTGCTCCCCCGGACTCCGGAAGTCTCGCCCGGCGCGATCGGACAGCCCTTACCTTCACCGTGGTCGGGACCGTAGCCTACGCGGCTCTGGACGTACTCGCCCAATCGCTTCCGCCGCACTACAGCCCGATCTCGCAGGCGGAAAGCGACCTGGCCGTCGGACCCTACGGCTACGTGATGACGATCAACTTCGTCCTTCGGGGCCTGATGGGCCTCGCCTTCCTGCTGGGGCTTGCGGGTACGACCCGGCTCGTCCGCGAAGCCCGTGTGGGGACGGCCCTGGTCGCGGTCTGGGGCGTCGGCGCGCTCCTCCTCGCCGCGTTCCCGACGGATGTTGGCCCGCCGCTGACGGTACACGGGGCAATTCACATCGTGGTCGCCTTCCTCGCCTTCGCGGGCGGGTCGATCGGAGAGCTGCTGCTCTCGCTCCACTTTCGGGAGGAGGCTCGCTTGCGCGGCTGGGCGACCGGGGCCACCGCGGTTTCTGTTCTTGCGATCGTGATGATGCTCGTCTACTTCACCGGCGACAAGATCCACCGGGTCGCCCCGTTCTCGGGCCTCCTCGAGCGCGTGTTCATCGGACTCGTGCTGCTCTGGATGCTCGTCACCGCGATCCAGCTCCTCCGGTCGGGCCGCGTTGCCCGCTCTTCGGCCGCGGCCGGGTGAGTCTGGCGTGGAGATACTCGGGCTGGACTGGATTGGAACCCGTACCCCACGCTTCCCGGAGACCGTCGCATTCTTTGGGCGCAACCTGGGATTACCGATTGGGCTCGAGCGGGACGACTTCGTCCGGTTCGACTTACCCGACTTCTCGGCGGTCGAAGTGTTCGGCCCGGGCGACCGGGATCACGGCTACTTCACCACGGGTCCCGTTGTCGGCTTCCTCGTGCCGGACGCCCAGGGGGCCCGGGACGAGCTGAAGGCCGCGGGACTGGAGTTGCTGGGGCCACTCTCGGGCGAGGCCTCCGGTGTCCGATGGCAACACTTCCGGGCTCCGGACGGGTACGTCTACGAAGTCGTCCAGCACCCGAGGCGCCCGGGCCCCCGGGGCGGCGTCGGTCCCCTGGGCATCACTCACATTGCCTGGTTCGGAACCCGAAGCCCCCAGTACGCAGCGATGCAGGCGTTCTTCGGGAAGACCCTGAGCCTCCGGCTCGTCGAAGAGCTCCCCGGGCTCACCGAGTACGCTCTACCGGACGGATCGTCGGCGGAGGTCTTCCGGCCGGGCTCCTCGCTCGATCATCCGCACTTCTCGACGGGACCGGCCCCGGCGTTCGGCGTCACGGACATCGAAGTGGCGATGCGGGCTCTCGAGGCCCAGGGCATCGGGCTGATCGTGAGCAAGGTGCGGGATACGGGCGGCTGGGCCCACTTCCGGGCCCCGGACGGCAACGTGTACGAGGTGAAGGGCCCCCGACAGGGCGCGGGCGCCCCCTCCGCGTGACCGTTCACTCGAACGAGATGTCGGAGCGCAGATACGCCCGCGTGGCGAGGGCCAGGATGACCACCGCTTCGACGGTGAGGATCAGCAGTTCGTAGCCATCCATCGCTGTGAGAGAACCGGTGTAGCCGCCGCGCACCGCGTTCGCGACGTAGGTCAGCGGATTCACCCAGAACATCGCGCGGAGCACGAACGGCAGGCTGTTGCTCAGCGGGTAGAACACCGTGCTCGCGAAATTGACGACGAAGAGGACCAGGATCTGGATGCTGTTGTACGTCGTGTTCGACTTGACCAACGCACCGAGGAGGAGCATCAGCCCGCCGAAGAACAGCGAGCCGAGCACGATGGTCCCGAACATCACGGCCAGCGAGAAGGGCAGGGTCGGGATCGACCCCAGCAGCCCGAGGGCGACGACGAGCATCACGGCCGCACCGCCCAGTCCGAACAGCACGGAGGCGAGGATGATGCCGAGGAGATACTGGAACCGGGTGAAGGGGCCGGACAGCAGCTGGGAGAGCATGCCGTATCGTCGGTCCGCCCAAAGCATGCTCCCGCCGACCGTGCCTGCGAGAAGCACCTGGAACGACATGATACCGGGCGCGAGGAACGCCAGGTAGGCGTGACTCTGGCCGTCCGCCGATGCCAACGATCCGAATCCGAAGCCGAAGAAGATGAGGTACATCCCGGGGAGACCGACGAGGATCACGAGGCTCCCCGGGTCGGTGTTCACCCGGATGTTCCGGTAGATCAGCCGGAAGAGGTTAGGCAGTGCCACGCAAGCCCTCCGAATGCCCGACCGATTGGAGGAAGACATCCTCCAGCGTGTTCCCCCGGACGTTCAGCCACTCGAGCTGGACCCCGAACGACTGGGAAAGGTGCGCGATCTCGGACAGAACCCCCTTGGTCTCGTCGCTCAGGATGACGCCCTCGTTCCCCCGCACGGTGACGGTCGCCCGGGACGCCAGCCGGTTCCCGAGCTCCCGGAAGAAGCCGGGAACATCAGCGCCGGAGACGGTGAGGTCCACGGTCTTCTTGCCGCCGTAGAGCCGCTTCAGATTCTCGACGGAGTCGAGCAGCAGGATCTTGCCCTCGTCAATGACAGCGACCCGGTCGCACAGGTAGTCGGCCTCCTCGAGGTTGTGCGTCGTAAAGACCACCGTGAGACCGCGCTGCGCCTCCGACCGGATGGAATCCAGGAGCGTGTGGCGCATGATGACGTCGAGACCCACGGTCGGCTCGTCGAGAAAGAGGACGTCCATGTCGTGCATGAACTCCCGAGCGACCTGGACGCGGCGCTTCTGTCCGCCCGAGAGGTCGAAGGCTCGGCGTTTCCGGACGTCGTCCAGGCCGAAGCGTTGGAGCAGTTGCTCCCGGCGCTTCACGCGCTCCGCCTTGGGCAAGCCCCACAGCACGCCGTAGATGTCCAGGTTTCCCTGGACCGTCGAGAAATCGAAGGACTCTCCCTGCTGCACCACGCCTACACGGTTCCGGATCCTCTGCCCGTCTCGGGCCGGGTCCATGCCGAGGATCCGGAGGGTCCCCGACGTCGTCTGGATCAGGGTCGTCATCGCCTTGATGAGGGTCGACTTGCCGGCCCCGTTGCGGCCGAGCAAGCCGAAGATCTCCCCTCGGCGCACCGAGAAATTCACTCCATTCAACGCGAAGTGTTTCCCGTCGTAGGTGTGCCGCAGATCCTGAGCGAAGATCACCGGCTCCGGGCCCCCGGGGGACCGAGGAGACGACGGAGGATCGGGCAGCGCCATGGGGGCCGGGTGTCTCCCGCCCCCGCAAAAGGTTTCGGGAGCGGCAGGGCCCCCCGGACGGTCTACCGAGCGACCGGGGACGAAGGCCCGGTCGGCAGCGATCAGGGGACCAGCTTACCCGCAGAGGCCCACGGCGGGGGCGGAAGCTGCAGGAGCTCCGCCAGGGTCCGGGCATTCACGGCCGCGTCCCCGCGGAAATGGTTGTTGAAGAATCCGTAGACCACCTCGGTTCGGTCTCGCAGCTGTTCGACCCGGGGAACCCAAGGGCGTAACTCCTCCGGCGAGTAGGTGTAGTCGTACCAGATCTGCGCGCCGTGGCCGTGCCAGCGGACGTAGCTGAATGACGCGGTTACCGTGAGGTCGATCGGCAGGAGCGGCTCGTCGACCACAACGTAGGCATAGCCGAACTCCTTCAGCAGCGCCTTCGATTCCGGGGCGAGCCACGACCGTTCCCGCGGCTCGACGGCCACGGGAATTCCCTCCGGGAGGCTCTCGTAGAAGCGGCGGACCGTGGCCGGTTCGAAGGCGAGCGAGGGCGGCAGCTGCACCAGCGCCGCGGAGAGCTTGCGAGCCTCCCGAAGCGGCTCGAGGAAGGCGGCGAACTCGGCGATCTCGTGCTCTGCCCCGATCAGCTTCCGGTCGTGCGTGATCGTCTGCGGGAACTTGAGGGCGAAGCGGAACTCCTTGGGGGTTCTTCGGACCCACGATCGGGCGACGGAGACCGGAGGCAACCGGTAGAAGGTCGAGTTGACCTCGACGATCGGGTAGAAGCCAGCGTAGTACCGCAGCTGATCGGCGACCCCGCGCTTTGGGTAGAATCGGCCCACCCATTCCGGGTAATCCCAACCGCTCGTACCCAGGTAGACCGCGCCCACGGTTCGTCGCAGGACGGAGTCCCGGAGGCCCCAAAAAGAGACGGGACAGGCGATGAAACGGGCCGTTTCCGCCTGTCGCAGCCGGCGTGGGCGAAAGCCCAAATAGGCAGGCCGGGGTGAGTCAATCGACCGGCGTAGGGGCAAGTAACATGGTCCAAGTCAACGTCGACCTCCCGAAGTGCACCGGCTGTGCCCACTGCCGGGACGTCTGCCCTGTGAATGTCTTTGAGATGAAACCGCGGGACCAGTTCCCAGGGGTCGTCGATGACGCCGCCGTCGCGGCCAAGTTCCAGTTCCGGACCGAGCGGTCGGCGGTCATCAACGGGCCCGAGTGCATCGTGTGCGAGGCCTGCCTCTTCGAGTGCGAAGGCGAGTGCATCACGATCACCGACGACGAGGGCAACCTCCACCACTCCACCTACAAGTGAGCCCCCCGGGACGCCCGGTTCCGTGCGTTTCCGGCGCATGCCGGCGAGCCGCTCCGGCAGTCGTTAAATAGGGTGGTTCCCCGGCGGAGCCGCCGTGGACGACGCGGGTCCGGGGACCGGGCAGACCGCCGTGATTGGCGAGCGCGAACTCGCCATCGGTTTCCGGCTGATCGGACTCCAGGACGTGGTCGAAGTCACGCCTGCGACGGCGGCGGCCGAGTTCCAGAAACTCCTCAGCCGCGAGGACATCAACCTGGTCGTCGCGAGCGAGGGAGTGCGTCGTCACCTCTCCGAGAACCAGCGCGTGTACGCGGAGGGATCCCTGCAGCCGCTGGTCGTCTTCGTTCCCTCGCCGACGGGGGAGTACCAGGTCGAGAGCCTCGCGGCGCTCGCGAAGCGTGTCCTCGGAGTCTCTCTGCAGGTCTGAACATCTTCGGGAGCACATCATGGGAGTGGTCACACGGGTCTCGGGTCCGGTTGTCGTCGCCGAAGGCCTCGCCGGCGCGAAGATGTTCGATGTGGTGCGGGTCGGCGAGCTCGGTCTCATCGGCGAGATCATTCGACTGGTGGGGGACACGGCCTCCATCCAGGCCTACGAGGATACGACCGGGATCCGTCCGGGCGACAAGGTCGAGAACACCGGTCAGGCGCTCTCGGTCGAGCTGGGCCCCGGACTGCTCACATCGATCTATGATGGAATCCAGCGGCCGCTGGACGTGCTCAAGGCGAACCTCGGGGACTTCATCACCCGCGGCTCGGTCGCCGCTCCTCTCGACGAGAAGAAGAAGTGGGAGTTCACGGCGACCGCCAAGGCGGGGCAGGAGGTCCAGCCCGGTACCATTCTCGGTACCGCTCCCGAGACGCCGCTCATCACTCACAAGGTCATGGTCCCGAACGGCGTGACCGGCACCCTGAGCCGGATCTCGAGCGGGACGTACACCATCCGGGAGCCGATCGGGGAGGTGAAGACCCGCGCCGGTGCGGTTCCGTTGTTCCTGAGCCAGAAGTGGGTCGTTCGCGTACCCCGACCGGTCCAGGAAAAGCTTGCGCCGGACATTCCACTCCTTACGGGACAGCGCGTCATCGACGGCTTCTTCCCGGTGGCGAAAGGGGGCGCGGCCTGTATCCCGGGACCCTTCGGGAGCGGGAAGTGTGTGTCCGGGGACACGCCCGTACAGCTCGGGGATGGCCGGATCGTCCCGATCGAGGAGCTGTATGCCTCGGCCCGGCACTCGGGAGAGGTCACCGTCGACGGGCCGGATGAATGGATTCGTCTAGCGACCGGGATCGGGCTCTATTCGCTGGTCGACAATCGCTTGGTCCGTAGCCGAGCGAAGACGTTCTACAAGGGGAAGAGCGACACGCTGGTGCGCGTTCGAACTAGGAGCGGCAGAACCGTCCGAGTCACCCCCATTCACCGACTGTTCACGATACGCCCGGACGGGGCGCTTCGGGAGACGATGGCGCAGGACGTCCAGCCCGGCGATTACATCGCATCGATCCGTCGCCTAGCCGCTCCCCGAGCGAATGTCGAGCTCAAGGTCGACCTCCCCAAACTCCAGCGTCACGGGCACTCCATTCGGCTCCCGCCGGCCATGACGCCCGAACTTGCCGAGTTCCTCGGTCTCTTCGTTTCCGAGGGGTACGTCCGGGGCGGTCGCACTGTCGTCTTCACGAACTCGGAAGAGCCACTGCTCGTCCGGTTCCTTGCCCTGGCCCGAGAGCTGTTCGGGCTTCCGGGAAAGATCGAGAGGCCGAAGAATCGGACTCCGAATGCGTTGGTGGGCAGCACAAGTCTGGTCTACCTGCTGGACCGCTTGGAAACAGGTCGGGTCTCTCACGAGAAGCGGATCCCGCCGCTCGTCCTGGCCTCGACCAACGAGTCCCTCGCGGCGTTCCTTCGCGCATATTTCCTGGGCGACGGGAGTTTCTCGGATGGAGAACTCGAGTTCACCACTGCAAGCCACCGGCTCCAGATTGAGCTCTCGTACGCCCTGCTCCGGTTCGGCGTCTTCTCGACTTTCGGCCGACGCGTGATCGAGGGCGTACCCTACTTCCGCCTCTTCGTCCGGGGAGTCCCGACCCTCGCTCGAGCCCGAGAATTCCTCGTCGGTGGACATCCCAAGACCGACGCCATCGAGCAGTACATCGCCGGCAAGCGCACGTCCTACACCGCCACCGACGTTGTCCCGCTGTCGCCCGAGGTCATCGAGAGAATCTACCGCGGTCGGTACACCTACTCCTCCTTGCAGGCTCGCGGGATCGATGTGCACAACTACATCGGCAATCGCGAGCGCATGGGGGCCGCGACGTTCACGCGCTTCATGGGGACCCCGGTCTCGGAGGACCGTCCCGAGAGTCCTGAGCCGGAGGCCACCCGGCTTGTGGAGCTTCTCGAGGGGCTCTTCTGCGACGAGGTCCAGGACGTCCAGGAAGAGATCGACGGGCCGTACGACGTCTACGATGTCTCCGTGCCGGAGTTCGGGAGCAACTTCGTCGGCGGGTTCGGGGGCATTCTGCTCCACAACACTGTCACGCAGCAACAGCTCGCGAAGTGGTCGGACGCCGACGTGGTCGTCTACGTGGGCTGCGGCGAACGCGGCAATGAAATGACCGAAGTGCTCGCGACCTTCCCGAAGCTGGTCGACCCCAAGTCGAAGCGGCCCCTGATGGAACGCACGATCCTGATCGCCAACACGTCGAACATGCCCGTCGCGGCCCGAGAGGCCAGCGTCTACACGGGCATCACGCTCGCCGAGTACTATCGAGACATGGGCTACGATGTCGCCCTGATGGCAGACTCGACCTCGCGGTGGGCGGAGGCCATGCGGGAGATCTCTGGTCGACTCGAGGAGATGCCCGGAGAGGAGGGGTACCCCGCCTATCTCGGGCGACGTGTCGCCGAGTTCTACGAGCGATCGGGCCGAGTCACCACCGTGTCTCCCGAGGGCCGTCGGGGATCGGTCTCCGTGGTCGGTGCGGTGTCTCCGCCGGGCGGCGACATTTCCGAACCGGTCTCCCAGAACACGCTCCGAGTGGTCCGGGTCTTCTGGGCCCTCGATGCATCGCTCGCGGCCCGCCGACACTTCCCGTCGATCAACTGGCTGCAGAGCTACTCGCTCTACGCCGGGGAGCTCGAACCCTGGTTCCGGGAGAACGTGGCCGCCGACTGGGGCCCTCTCCGTCAGAAGGCCATCGAGACGCTCCAGAAGGAGTCCGAGCTGCAGGAGATCGTTCAGTTGGTCGGGGTTGATGCCCTTCCGGAACGCGAGAAGGTCACCCTGGACATCGCTCGGATGATCCGGGAGGACTTCCTGCAGCAGAGCGCGTACGACGACATCGACACGTACACCTCGATCAAGAAGCAGTACCGGATGCTCCGGACCATCCTTCGCTTCGGCGAGCAGGAGCAGGAAGCGGTGGTGAAAGGTGCCACGCTCGCCCAGATCGCCAAGCTCCCCATCCGGACCCAGATCTCGCGGATGAAGTGGACCAAAGAGACGGACCTAGACACGGCATTCAACCAGCTCGAGCTCGACATCTCCGCTGCCCTCGCCGGAGTGGTGCAGGCCGCCTCGACCCCGGGCTCCGCGGGCGGGCTGGCCGCGGGAGCGGCGTAGATGGCGCAATCCAAGTCAAAGGCAGCTGCGGCCGCCGATACCGGCGCCGGCGTTCCGGTCGAGTACCGCACCATCGACCGGATCGCGGGGCCGCTCCTCTTCGTCCAGGACGTCGCCAACGCCGCCTACGGCGAGCTGGTCGAGATCGGTCTGCCCGACAGCACCCGGCGTCAAGGGCAGGTTCTGGACGCTCGCCGAGGTCTCGCCGTCGTGCAGGCATTCGGCCCGACGATGGGCATGAACCTTCGGGACACCTCGGTCAAATTCCTGGGCGAAACCGCCCGGTTGCCGGTCTCGGAGGAGATGCTGGGCCGCGTCTTCGACGGTCTCGGGCAGCCCCGAGACGGTGGCCCGCGGATCGTTTCGAAGACGGCGCTCGAGATCGTCGGCAACGCGATCAACCCGTACTCCCGGGAAGAACCGGCCGAGTTCATCCAGACGGGCATCTCCGCGATCGACGGAATGAACACGCTGGTCCGGGGGCAGAAGCTTCCGATCTTCTCCGCGGCCGGCTTGCCGCACAACCAGATCGCCGCGCAAATCGTTCGACAGTCCAAGCTGAGGGACTCGAACGAGGGCTTTGCCGTCGTGTTCGCCGCGATGGGAATCACCAGCGAGGAGGCGAACTTCTTCCTCCGGGAGTTCGAGAGCACCGGCGCGCTCGAGCGGGCCGTCGTGTTCCTCAATCTGTCGAGCGACCCCTCGATGGAGCGTATCGTGACGCCGCGGATGGCGCTCACCGCGGCGGAGTACCTGGCCTACGAGAAGGACCTCCACATCCTGGTCGTGCTCACGGACATGACGAACTACTGTGAGGCCCTGCGCGAGGTTGCGGCCGCGCGGGACGAGGTGCCGGGCCGCCGGGGCTACCCGGGGTACATGTACACCGACCTCGCCACGATCTACGAGCGAGCCGGTAAGATCCATGGTCGCAAAGGCTCGATCACCCAGATCCCGATCCTGACGATGCCGGCCGACGACATCACCCACCCCATCGCCGACCTGACGGGCTACATCACCGAGGGTCAGACGGTCGCCAGCCGCGACCTGCAACGGCGGGGCGTCTTCCCGCCCATCGACGTGTCGGTCTCCCTGTCCCGGTTGATGAACCAGGGGATCGGACCCGGTCACACCCGCGAGGATCACCGGGGCGTAGCGGACCAGCTGTTCGCCTCGTACGCGATCGGCCGGGACCAGCGCGCCCTCTCCGCCATCGTCGGAGAGGAGTCGCTCTCCGCGACCGACCGACTCTATCTCAAGTTCGCCGACCGGTTCGAACAGGAGTTCGTCAACCAGCGCCCGGACGAGGACCGGACAATCGACGAGACGCTCGACATCGGTTGGAAGATCCTCTCGGACCTGCCCGACTCCGAGCTCAAGCGGATCAAGCCCGAGTTCATCGCCAAGTACCGGAAGAAGGCCGCCGCGTAAACAGGAGATCGCGAGGAGGCCGGATGGCGATCGAGAACGTGCGACCGACGCGGCTCGAGCTGCTCCGCACCCGCCGGCGGATCCAGGTCGCCAAGCGGGGGCTCAATCTGCTCAAGCTGAAGCGAACGGCGCTCATCCAGGAGTTTTTCGCGCTCTCGCGTCAGGCCCGGGAACTCCGCGGCGACCTCCAGCGGAAGGTGGCGCGGGGCTACGGCTCGATCCGGATGGCCGAAATGCTGGAGGGACCCGTGCGCCTCGAGAACGTCGCGATGCTCCTCCCGCAGATCCATCCGATCCGGGTCGCCACGAAGAACGTCATGGGGGTCAAGACTCCCCGCGTCGATGGCAGCGCGTACGTGCCGCTCGGCGGGTCCGAGCTCCTCGACCTTCCCACCTCCATCGACGAATCGATCCGGCACTTCCAGGGGATTTACCAGGTCGTGCTGAACATCGCGGAGAAGGAGAACGCCATGCGCCGGTTGCTGAAGGAAATCGAGCGAACGAAGCGCCGGGCCAATGCCATCGAGAACGTGCTCGTGCCTCGGCTCGAGAACACGGTGCGGTACATCAAATTCCGATTCGACGAGATGGAGCGGGACTCGTTCAGCATGCTCAAGTCCGTGAAGCGAAAGATCGAGCGCGAAGCGGCAGCCGCCGAGGGGGCAGCCGTTGCCGCGTAGTGCACGCCAGTTCGGCTGGCTGACCGTCGGACTGAGCGCCCTTCGCCTGGGCGCCGTTCTCACCGTGTTGGTGGTCCTCCACTTCCTCCGGGTGATCTGAGTCCATGGCCGCACACTCCGCGCCGGTCCCGTCCACGACCGACGGCATCGAGTCCCTGGAACGGCTCAAGGAGGTCGAGACCGACGCGGACCTCCGGGTCCGGGCACTCCGCGGCAAGATCGACCAGACCCTCTCGCAGCTCCGCGAGGACAGCGAGGCGCAGATCCTCGCCGCCCGGCAACAGGCGGACGAGGAAGCGGCGACCCAGCTGGAGAAGGCACTGGTCCAGGCTGACGCCGAGGCGAGCCGGGTCCTCGAACAGGCCCGGGCCGAACTCAGCCAGCAGAAGCCCGCCGGACCGGAGGACATCAAGCCGGTCTGGAACGACATCCTCTCGGTCCTCTTCGGCGAGTTTTCCTGAGGCCAGTCGGTCGGAGCGGACGGCAATGAGTTTCCTTCGGCCCGTCGCGATGGCCAAGGTCGGCATCGTCGGGCTCAAGACGGACCGGGAGTGGATCCTCTCCGTCCTCCACGATCAGGGCGTGCTCCAGGTGGAGCCGCTCCGGAAGGAGACGCTGTCGGTCTTCCCGACCGAGGGCACACCGGCATTCCAGCGGGACGTCGCCGACCAGCTCCTCCGGATCCGCGGCATCAAGGGCGCGTTGCCCCCGGTCGGACCCGTTCCTCCGCAGGCATTTCCCACGCTGGAGGGCCTCCTAGCGGCGGCTCGGGCGATCCCGATCGAGGGGACGGTCACCGCCCTGAAGCGGGAGGAGGAACGGTTGCAGACCGAGCGCAAGTCGGTCACGGACCTGCTGGACCTCCTGAGCCGGTTCGCCTTCTACACGGGCCCGCTCGACTACTTCCACCTCGAGCATGTGCTGGGGTTCTTCGGCGAGGTCCCGGTCGACCGGTACGCACCGCTGCGGGCGCAGATCGCGGCGATCGCCGACGTGGTGTTCCTCGAATCCCTCGGGCCGGAGACGGCCCGCTTCATCCTCGCCGTGAACTCGAGCCAGGCCGACTCGGTGAGCCGACTGGCTCAGCAGCGGGGGGTCGTGCTCACGGCGGCGCCGACGCTCCAGGGCACGATCGCGGAGCGTCGGCCGGAGCTCGAGACCCGCCAACGGGCGATCGACAGCCGGCTGGCGGAGATCCGGAAACAGCTCACCGACCTGGCGGCCCAGTGGTATGCTCCGGTCGCTTCGATCGAAGAGGCGCTCAGCATCGAAGCCCGGAAGCTCGACGTCTACAACCGCATCGCGGGCGGAGAGACGGTCTTCGCTCTCGAGGGCTGGGTGCCCCGCCGGTCCGTGGCGAAGCTGGACCAGGCGCTCGAAACGGCGACCGGGGGACGCGTGGCCCTGTACTCGGTCCCGACCACCGAGGAAGCACCCACCCTGATGGACAACCCCGGCTGGGTCCGGCGCTTCGAGTTCTTCATCCGATTCTACTCGCTGCCCCAATCCAGCGAGTGGGACCCGACCTGGATCTTCGCCCTCGCGTTCCCTCTGTTCTTCGGCTTCATGCTCTCCGACATCGGGTATGGCCTCGTCATCCTGGGGTTCTCGCTCTGGATGATCGCCGGGTTCCCCGGCCGCCGGTACGTTCCGAGATTCCTCAAGAATTTCTTGAAGCGGATCATGCCGCCGTCCGCGATGCAGTCGCTGGCGTGGACGCTCGTGCCGGCTTCCCTCCTCGCGATCGTCTTCGGCTGGTTCTCGAACGAGTTCTTCGGACCGACCGTGCACCTGCCCGGTCCGCACTGGAACGTCACCGCCAACCTGGGAGACCTGTTCCTGGTCGCCGGCTTCATCGGCCTCGGAATGGTCGTCCTCGGATTCACGCTCGGGGCGCTCAAGGCGTACTATCGCCACCACCAGAAGGAGATGCTCGCACGCCTGGCCGGCATCTCGATCGCCTTTGGCCTCACCTTCCTCGGCCTGCAGCTGGTCAGTAAGACCTTCCAGCACCTTCTGGGTCCCCTGGCCGCGCCGCTGCCCCCGGCGAGCTACGTCGAGATCGCGCTCATCGCCCTCGGCATGGGCACGATCCTCTACTCCGAGGGGGCGCAGGGACTGCTCTCGCTCACGGAGATCCTGAGCCACATCCTATCCTATCTCCGGCTCGTTGGCATCCTGCTCTCGTCGGTCGTGGTCGCCTATCTCGTGAACTACATCGCCGGCCGGGCCGTCCATCACGGCATCCTGGGCAGTGTCGTGATCGGCGGCATCTTCGCCGTCATCGTGCTCATCGGAGGCCAGCTCTTCAACGTCGTGCTCGCCGTCTTCGAGCCCGGCATCCAAGGCGCCCGGCTGATCTTCGTCGAGCACTTCTCGAAGTTCTACTCGGGCAATGGGAAGGAGTTCCGGCCGTTCGGAACCCGGCGGCAGCATACGCTGCCGGCGTCCATCGGCTTCGCCACCACGTCGATCGTACCACCCCCTCCCCGGTAGGGAGATAGACCTCCGCGCCTACGGCGGAACCGTGGCACCGACCGTGTCCTCGACGCACCGCCTGCGCGCCTGGCTGGAATACCCGGTCTCGTCGGCGCCCACGGTCTCCGCGGACGGGCGGTGGGTCTTCTTCGTCTCCCGCCGCGGCGGTCTCCCCCAGGCGTGGGGCATGCCGCTCGCGGGGGGACCGGCCCATCTGCTGCACGAGGCCCGGGAGAATGTCGGTCATCTCTCGGCCGCGCCCGAGGGCTCCGCGCTCCTCCTCGCACTCGACCAGGGAGGCAACGAGCACTGGCAGTTGTTCGCACGGGACGGCGACCCGCAGGACCAAGGCCGCCCGGCCCGTGCACTGACCCATGACCCCACCCGGATCCATGAACCGGGGGCGTGGCGAGACGCCCATCGCATCGCCTTCACCTCGAACCGGCGCGACCCGCGATTCTTCGACGCGTACGAGATGGACGTGCGGCAGGGCGGGGAGCCTCGGCTGCTCCGTCAGGAGGACGCGAACGTCCAGGTCGTGGCGGCGGAGCGGGGCCGCGTCCTGGTGTCCCGCTCCAACACGAACCTGGATCAGGACCTGATCCTTCTCGAGGACGGACGCGAGTCTCGGCTGACGCCGCACGCCGGCGAACTCAGCATCCCGTCCGCGGACTTCCTCGGACCCGATGTGATCACGGCGGCGAACCCGGATCGGGAGTTCAGCGGCCTGGTTCGGTACCGGACCAACGGCGCCCTCGAGGTGATCCGGGAGTTCGACGGCGACGTCGAGCTCGTCAAAACCGAGCCGGGGGGTTCCCGGGTCGCCTACGAGGTGAATCGCGAGGGCCGCAGCGAGCTCCGGGTCTGGGACAGCCGCTCCGGAGCCGACCAGCGGGTCGAGCTTCCGGGGACCGGTGTCGTCGACGCGGTGGCGTGGGTCCCGTCGTCGGACAGCCTCGTCTTCGACTTCTCCTCCCCGAGCTACGGCCTGGACGTCTGGCGCTGCGACCTCGCCGCCGGCGCCGTACGGGCCCTGACGCGGAGCTCCGTGCCGATGCCGGGCCCGGGCGTGGAGCCGGCGCTCCACAGCTTCCGCGCGCAAGACGGGCTCACGGTCCCGTACTGGGAGTACGCCCCCGCCGGCGGCCGGGTGCGCGGCACGATCATCGCCGTGCACGGCGGGCCGGAGGCTCAGGCCCGACCCCTCTTCGCGAACGGGGTCTACTCGCACCTGGTGTCCGAGGGCTGGCGGGTCATCCAGCCGAACGTCCGCGGCAGCCTCGGCTACGGCCGGACCTACGTCCATCTCGACGATGTGCGGAAGCGGATGGACTCGGTGCGGGATCTCCGGGACCTGGCCCACGCACTCGCGGCGGACGGCAAGGGACGGCTCGGGGAGTTCGGGATCACCGGCGGCAGCTACGGGGGCTTCATGGTGCTCTCCGCCCTGACGACCTATCCCGACCTCTGGGGTGCCGGCGTCGAGACCGTGGGCATTGCGAACTTCGTGACCTTTCTCGAGAAGACCGGGCCGTGGCGACGCAAGCTCCGGGAGGCCGAGTACGGCAGTCTCGAGACCGACCGGGAATTCCTCGAGTCGATCTCGCCGCTCCATCAGGCGGACCGGATCGTCGCCCCGCTGCTCGTGGGCCACGGGGCCAACGACCCCCGGGTCCCGATCGGAGAGGCCGAGCAGATCGTCGCGGCGCTCCGGAAGCACCACGTGCCGGTCGAGTTCCTCCGCTTCGAGAACGAGGGCCACGGCTTCGTGCGGATCGAGAACCAGGTGGAGGCGCTCCGCCGGGCGCATGCGTTCTTCGACCGATACCTGCCGCGTCCCCCGGTCCCGGCGGGCCGTCGGGCTAGAGCGAGGGGGAGATCAGCAGCGGCTCGAACTGGTCGCGCGGCACGCCGTACGCCCGGGCGAAGACGATCCGCTGGAGATCGTTCCGCTCCAGCTCGGCGAGCAGCAGGAACGCGAAGATCACGGAGAGGGAGAGCGGGTAGGACCGAAGCTGCCTGAGCTGGTCGACGGCCCGCGACCGTGTGAGCGCGGCTTCGAAGCCGACCAGGCTCCGGTCCCCCCGGTACCGTTCCAGCCCGTCGGACAGCCGCGGGGACCGAGACTCGAGCGCCTGCACGAGGTCCGGCACGTCCCGTGCGGTCGAATAGAGGTCCTGCGCGGCGGCGCGGCCGACCTCCCCGCCGTCCAGGAAGCGGCCCAACACCACCTCGGGAGGGAGTCCCGCGTCCCGGCCCTTGAGCAGCAGCAGCTGGTTCCGGAGGTCGATCTCCGTCTGCACGAAGCGCCGGACCGTCCACTCGTCGCCCTGGAAGAACCGGGCCGCCTCGAGCAGCTGGGCGTAGTAGTATCGGTCGAGCGCCGACAGGAGCGGAAAGATGTCCTTCGTCCGCTGGAACTCCTCCACCATCGGCAGCAGTACCGCGCCGTAGCCGAACTTGAGCAGCCCCTGCACGACGGCTTCCACGCTGGGGGCCTGCGTCAGGAGCCGGAAGTCATCGAGGACCATCGACCCGGCGAGCAGGCCCGCCGGCAGCTCTCGTGGCGAGACCAGGAACGTCTCGGCCTCGGTGAGCGTCCGTCCCTGTACCTTGGCCGCCAGAATCGCCCCGACGTTCTGGATGTCCCATCGGCGGAGATAGGCCTGCACGACCGGCCGTCCCGCGAACGGGGCGACCTCGAGGCCCATCCGGTTCCGCTGAACGAAGTACCGGTTGACCGCGACCGCCACGAGGTCCACGCCCCGGTAGGTGGTGGCCGCCTGGCCCAGATACGGGCCGTAGGTCGTCGGTTCCAGAAGCTTCGCGATCTCGCCGACGTCCGGCGCGCCGAGGAGCGGCAGGTACGCGTCCTTCGGCAGGAACTGGGGCAGCTGCGCCTTGATCCGGCCGAGCGGGCTCGCGTACGGGGAGCTCGACATCCGGCCCGGCCTCCGTCACGTCGGGAGGAGGGAACGGAGCTCGTCCTCGCGCAGGCGGATCAGCTCGTCAAAGGTGAGGTTCAGCCGACGGGCGCCGTCGGACGTCTCGGCGATGAACCCGCCGGTCGCACGCACCGGAGTATCGTCGAACGCGCTGCCCGCCACGGAGCGGAGCACCCGGGCGTCCTCCGGCCGACCGCGAACCTTGAGGTCCTTGCCGAGCCGCGCCGTTGCCGACGCGTACATGCGCTTCAGCAGCTTCGGATACTCCGCCGTGGCCGTGTACGCGGCGAGCTGGGTCTTGACCGCCTCCAGCAGGACCTGCATCCGCGCCTCCTGGGCCTCGTAGCCGAGCTTCTTCGCCTCCAGGCGGGCGGCGGCGATGCGACGGGTCCGTTCCCGCGCGGCGTCCTGGGAGGCCCGTCGGGCCGCGCCGGCCCGGATCACCTCGATGCGCCGGCTCCGCTCCGCCTCCAGGTCGGCCCGTGCCTTCTCGAACCGGGCCTGCTCGTCGGCGATCTGCTGCTGGGCGCGGCTCTCGATCTCCGCGACGAGTCGCTCGAGGCTCATCGGCCGGCCGCGTCCCTAGAGCACGTTCAGGATGAGCAGAATGCCGAGAGCGAGACCGATGATCCAGAGCGTCTCCGGAATCACGAAGAAGAACAGTACCTGACCGAACTTCTCCGGCTTCTCGGCGATGATCCCCATGCCGGCGGCTCCGATCCCGGACTGGGCCATGCCGGTTCCGATGAGTCCGCCCGCGATCGCAATGCCCGCCGCCAGCGCCAGCTCGGGGTTCGCCATGGCTGAATTCCCGGCGGGCGAGTTGGGTGCAGTATATAACGCAAGAGCCGTGCGAAATCGCCGCATTTCCTCGCCGGTGGATGGAGCTCCCGGATGCGGGGTTCCCGGCGCGGCCCCGGGCGGGGTTGCTATAACCCGGGCAGGGTTCGGGAACGCGAGGACCATGTCCGACCATCTCAAGGAAATCGCGGCGCAGCTGACGCGGGACCTGAAGCTCGACCTGCCGCCCGTGCAGGTCTCCTACCTGGAGGAACCTCCGAAGGGAGTGGCCGAGCATCCGGGAGGTGTCCCGTCCGTCTGCACGTTCTTTGCCCAGGGGACCGAGAAGGCCTTCTACGCCGGCCTGCCGAAGCACGAGGACTGCGAGATCGGGGCCTTCGTGCTGGGCATCCCCCCGCAGGGCGATGCCGGAGCCCGACTGATGGGAACGATCGGCACGATGCAGAAGGAAGGGTACCTCAATCCCGGGGAGGAGGCCCACGTGCCGCACAACGCCACCCCGCCCAAGTACGTGGCCTACGGCCCGCTCGGCTCCCTACCGATGGAGCCGACCAGCGTGCTCCTGTTCGCGCGCCCGGATTCTGCGATGCTCGCCGTCGAGACCGCCGGCTCCGGGTCGGATGCCAAACCGGTCCCGATGAATGGCCGACCGATGTGTGCCATCGTTCCGATCATGAACGCCGGCGCGCCCGTGGCCGTCTCGCTGGGCTGCATCGGCTCCCGCATCTACACCGAAATGGGCGACAACCGAATGGTCGTCGGAATCCGGGGAGACCACCTCGACGCCTTCGCGAAGAAGCTCACCCGGATCGTGTCGGCGAACCGGTGGGTCCACGACGAGGACAGCCGACGCAAGAAGGCGTCGGCGCACCCGTTCCACCGCGCCGCCACCTGAAGGACGGACCTATCCGTCCTCGGCGGCGGCCGCCGGCCGGGCGGACCGGCCGGAGCCGCTCGAGGGCCGGCGCAGCAGGAGCGCGGTCGTCAGCGTCGCGGCGTTGCAGACGTACGCGCCGAAGCAGATCAGGCAGAACGCGTGGATAACGAACAGCTCGAGCGACGCGAGGTAGAGCGACAGCAGGAACCCGGCGGCCGAGACCAGCGTCAGGGCGTCGAGCCACCGTCCCCGTCCGAGACGGTAGACCTGGATGTCCAGGGCGAAGAGCAGGACGAAGCCGCCGATCCCCCACAGGTAGTCGGGTATCGCGAGGAACGTGGTGTGATTGCTCTCGTCGACCTTGCTGCAGGACAGGAACGGCGACACCGAGCAGTAGCCCCGGAGCGCCGGGTCGAGCGTTTCGGCGGCGGCGAAGAGCGCGAACCCGAGGCCGGCCACGATGAGGAGCGGAAGGAGGGCATGCAGTGTCTCCGACCGCATGCGGCGCGCCTAGCTGATCGAGTCGTAATCAGAGAGAACGTTCCCGGTGAGCAGGGAGGCCGGCTGACCGCCATCGACCTTCAGGATGAACGCCGTCACCCAGTCTGCCGCGGGGGAGACCGCGGTCCAGCCCGCGCCGCTCTGCGACTCGATATCGGTCTGCATCTCCGACGTGGTCATGCCGGAGAGATCGGCCGGATTGACGAGCGTCCCGACCGTGTAGTACTGGCCGCCGATCACCACGAACGGGATCGAGCCGCCGGAGTCGTAGGCCGCGAAGTACGCGTTCTGGTACTCGTTGGCGAAGCCGGGGAGAATGATCTGGCCCGTGTAGGTGTTCTCCGCCACCTGGAGCGAAATGTAGCTGCTCGAGAGCACGGCGTTCGCCAGCACCATCTCGGGCGTATCGGGATAGACATCGTTCGGATTGGAGTAGTCCGGATACTCGCCCGAGATCGTGCCGAAGCGCTCGAGCGCGACCAGCATCGCCCAGCTCGATGCCGAGCAGTACGGACAGGCCGCCGACCCGAAGAAGAAGTAGACCGGCTTGCCGGAGGAGGAGCCCGTGTCGGTCCAGAGGGCATTCCCACATCCATGGAAGTTGTCCGGCTGGCTTGAACAGATCCCGGTCAAGGTGGGGTACCCTGCGAGCAGCCCGCCGATCCCGGCACCCCCGGCGATGACCAGGCCCAACACGATACCCGCCGCCAGCCCACCGCGAAGCGTGCTCGTCCACTTCCGGTCGGAACGCAGCAGCCCGAAGGCGAGCACCGCCGCAGACACCGCAAGCAGGAGAGCCAGGGTCGGGATCGCGCTGAGGATGACTCCGACCGGGGAAGGAATGAAGAACGCGATCAGGAACCAGATGGCGAACAACGGGGTCAGGATCATCCCGATACGGGCCAGGCTCCAGCTGGACTTCTTGACGTTCTTCGCGCCGGGCCGACTCTCGTCGGTGGCGGCCGGTTCCCGGCTAGCGGTCCGGGAACGCTTGGCGTACAGTGCACGGAGGGCCCGACCGTTGTCTGTCACGCCCCGGGGGGCCTGGTAGGCGACCTTGGGGTCGTCGGCGATACGATCCCAGTCCCACCCCTTGTCCCGGAGCTCTTGGACCCGGTCCCAGTCGACCATCTACCGTATCTGACCACTGGCTACTACAAGTCGATTTCAGGACGCCGGCAGTCGGAAACCGGTGCCCCCGGGGGGCTAATATCGGCTCCCCCCTGCCCTCCCCGTGCGCATTGTTTTTCTCGGCACGGCCGGCTCGTGGCCGACCAAGGAACGGTCGGCCAGCGCGATTGCGCTCGATACCGAACAGGAGCTCGTCCTGCTCGACTGCGGGGAAGGCACCCAGCGCCAGTTCTTCCAATCCACCGTTTCGTTCATGCGCGTCCGGCGGGTCTTCATCACGCACTTCCACGGCGATCATTTCCTCGGCCTGCCCGGCCTGATCCAGAGCATGTGTCTCAACAACCGGACGGAGCCCCTCGACCTCTACGGTCCACCGGACTCTACCGAGATGTTCGAGCGGGCGCTCGCCCTGGGGTACTTCACCCTCCGATTCCCGGTCCACCTCCATTCGCTCCGGCCCGACGAGTCGGTCGAACTCCCGGGCTACACGGTGCGGACCGCCCATGCCGACCACACGGTGCCCGCCCTGGCCTACCGGGTCGAGGAGGGGCCCAAACGGGGCCGCTTTGACGCCGCCCGGGCCCACGACCTCGGGATCCGCGGCCGCGATTTCGCCCGACTCGAGGCCGGGGAGGTCGTGCACGTGGCGGGACACAGCGTCCGGCCCGAGGATGTCATCGGGCCCACGCGTCCGGGCCTTTCGGTCGTCTACTCGGGCGACAGTCGGCCCTCCGAGACGATCCGGAAGCTCGCGCACCGAGCATCGGCCCTCATCCATGAGTCGACGATGGGGGGCGATCACGAGGCGGAGGCCAACGCCTGGGGACACTCTTCCGCCCGTCAGGCGGCGGAGGTGGCGCTCGAGGCCGGGGTCGAGCGTCTCTACCTCACCCACTTCTCCTCCCGGTACAAGGACCTGGAGCCGCTGGCCACCGAAGCGAGAGCCCGGTTCGCCAGCACGGTGGCGGCGCACGACTTCCTGGAGGAGCTGCTCCGACAGCCGTGACGCGAGCCGACCTGATCGTCACGGACATTGCCGACCTCGCCACGATGGCGAGCGGGCCGGTGCCCCGCGTGGGGGCCGCGATGCGGGAACTCGGTCGGCTGTCCCGGGCGGCGGTCGCGGTCGACCAGGGCCGGTTCGTCTTCGTGGGCTCGGAAGCGCGATGCCGGAAGGAGGTTCGGCTCCGAACGGACGGCGTTCGGTGGAGCGCCGGTGGCGGGAGCGTGGTCCCCGGCTTCGTGGACCCGCACACGCACGCGCTGTTCGCTGGGGACCGGTCGGCCGAGCTCGACCTCAAGATCGCGGGCGCGTCCTACGTCGAGATCGCTGGTCGCGGAGGCGGGCTCTTCCAGACGGTCCGGGCCACGAGAGGTGCGAGCGCGGTCGAGCTCCTCCGGGCCGCGGAGGCTCGGCTGGTCCGCATGGGGGCGCTCGGCACGACCACGTGCGAGGTGAAGAGCGGCTACGCCCTCACTCCCGCCGGCGAGGTCCGGCTTCTCGGACTGGTGAAGGGTCTCGCGCGGCGGACGGGTCTTCGGCTCGTGCCCACGTTTCTCGGCGCCCACGCCGTGCCGCTGGAGTTCACCGACCGGGCCGACGACTACATCGATGCCCTGATCCGGCAGGCCCTGCCCACGATCGCCCGCCGCCGTTTGGCCGAGTTCTGCGACGTGTTCTGCGAGCCGGGTTTCTTCAGCGTGGCTCAGAGCGAACGGTTACTCCGCGCCGCTCAAGCCGTCGGCCTGGGCCTCAAGATCCATGCCGACGAGTTTGTTCGTTCGGGCGGGGCGGCGCTGGCCGCACGTCTCGGCTGCCGGTCCGCCGACCACCTGCTCGAGAGCTCGCCGAACGACCGTGAACTCCTGGCCAAGGCCGGAGTCACCGCCGTCCTCCTTCCGCTCACGCCGCTCGCCTCCTTCGCGAGTCGCTCGAGCCCCGGCCGCGCGATGGTCGACGCGGGAGTCCCGGTCGCGGTCGGGACTGACCTGTCGCCGAACTCCTGGGTCGAGTCGATGCCCCTCGTCCTCGCGCACAGCGTCTACAGCGCCCGGTTAACGCCAGCCGAGGCGCTTACCGCCGCTACGGTCAACGCGGCGCACGCCATCGGGGTCTCCGCCGAGGCGGGACAGGTCGCCGTGGGCCGACCGGCGGATTTTGCCGTGTTCGATGTGCCGTCGGCCGAGCGGATCCCGTACCAATTCGGCCTCGCGCCCGTGCGCGTCTACCGGCGAGGAATCCGCTTTCCACCGGCGGAGCCGGTGGCGACGTAGGTCCCAGTTCGACCCGTTCCACCGTCAAGGAATTTCGATTCTTCGAGGTGAAATGCGCCCGTAGCTTCAAATAGGACCCCCCTCCTCTCGCCGGTAGAGGCGCCCAAATGGCGGAAAAGGTCGGCAAGGAGCAGATCAAGCGAGAGAAAGGCTACCTGTACTACCTCGGGAAGGACGGTTACCTCTGGAAGACCCCGAC